>JAYVUH010000071.1:0-8219 GCA_043788115.1 Burkholderiales bacterium | reverse complement strand
ACGCCGCACCGACCAAGAACAGGATGTCTCCCGGCTTGTAGGAGGTCACCCACGCGGCGGTAATCGCTACCACCAACAGGAGAACTTTGGAGATCGTGATACGGCGCGCGGTTGACGCATCTGGATTCAACATCTTGTAATAGACGTCGTGCGACAGGGCGTTGGCGATGGTCAACAGCAGACCGTCGGCAGTGGACAGCGCGGCAGCCAGACCACCGGCAGCAACCAGCCCAATATCACATACGGCAGACCGGCGAATGGCAGGCCGACAATGTTGGTGTAAATGTCGTACTTCACCAGCACCGCCAGCGCAGGCACCGTGAAGTACAGCAGGAAGATAAAGTACAGCGACCAGAACACCGAAACGCGTGCTTCGTGAACCGATGCGTGGTGTAGTAGCGCATCAAGATGTGCGGCAGGGCAGCGGTACCAACCATCAGCGAAAATGCCAACGCCAAGAGGTTGTTACGCTTGTTCTCCGAAGACTTCTGTTTGTCCTCGTCTGTCTTGCCGGTACCAACAAACGGCGTGCCGTGTGGAAGCGGCGGGCTGCTCTCCCGGCCGCGCCCTGTTGGCCCTTCAGCTGCGCCTCGTAGGCTTTTGGTGTCCTTTGGAAACCCGCCAACAGCCTTCTCAGCCGCCTGGATAGCCGCACCATCGGGTGTTGGAGCCGCTTTGAGTTCCTCAACCTTGGCGACCAGCGCGGCCTTATCGGCGTTGTATGATGGCTCGACGCCTGTCTTCAGTTTCTCGCCAGCGGACTTCGCGCGGTCCGCAAAAATCTTGCAGACTTCGAGCTCCTTCGGGTCAACCGTGAGTTTCTTCTCAAGTGCAGTGACTTTCTCCAGCATCTACAAAATCAAGGTATCACTAAAAAAGTTAGGCCTGCACAATCTATTATTTCTTCTTTTGCTGCTGATACAACAGGGCCGCCAAGAACAGCGCTGCTTGGCCGATCACCAAACCGATCCAGCCCACATTAAGCAGCAGCATACAGATGGCGGAAACAACCACGGACGCAAATAGGTAAATGTGCGTAGGTGCTTTGCGCGCATTGGCATAATGAAAAAATAGTGCCGCCGCACCCATCGCCATCCACAATTGAGGATCAAAACTCACTGGCTACTCACGTTCTATTGGGCCTATCCGCTAATGCGTGCACAGCCAAGCAAAACAGCCTCAAACATGCATCGACGCTATGCTTAAAAAATCAGGGGCTGCAATGCAGCCCCTGATTATTACAACGCTACCGACATTGCGCTTGTACCGTTAATGGTGATCCTCAGCGAAGATGTCTTTATCTTTGTTTTCTGGCACAAACAGAATGCCAATTACAATGGTCATTGTCGCAACCACAATTGGGTACCAGAGACCGTAAAACACATCACCAGTTTGTGCAATCATCGCGAAAGCGGTGGCAGGCATCAAGCCGCCAAACCAGCCGTTACCAATGTGATAAGGCAGTGACATACCGGTGTAACGGATGCGGGTTGGGAACAGCTCAACCAATGCAGCGGCAATCGGGCCGTACACCATCGTCACCAAAATCACTAAGTAAGTCAGCAGCAAGACGAGCGGAAATGTTTGGCCAGTAAAGACATCAAAGAAGTTTTCCAATTTGACCATTCCAGCAGCAGGTTTGCCCGGCGCAGGATAACCACCTGCCGCTAGCGCCTCATTTACGGATTTCGCAAAAGCAGCAGGTGTGGCTTTTACAGCATCCCCCGTTAGCTTAGCAGATTCGTATGCCACGATTTCAGTACTACCAATCGTGACTTTTGCTGGTAATGCACCGCTTTGATATTGCACCGAATAGTTAACGGAGCTTCGTGCTAACAGCGCCTTCGTGACATCACAAGAACTGGTGAATTTAGATGTTCCGGTTGGGTTGAACTGGAACGAACAATCATCCTTATCCGCAGTCACTACCACCTTGGTATTTTGCTGGGCAGTATGCAAGGTCGGGTTCGCAAGTGATGAGATCGTCTTAAACACAGGAAAGTACGTTGCGGCTGCTAGAGCACAACCAAGTAAGATGATCGGCTTGCGGCCAATTTTGTCTGATAGAGAGCCAAAGAAAATAAATCCGCCCGTGCCCAAAATCAACGACCATGCAATCAGCACGTTGGCCGAGAACATGTCTACTCGCAATATGTTTTGCAAGAAGAACAGCGCATAAAACTGCCCTGTGTACCAAACAACCGCTTGGCCTGCTACCAAGCCGAATAGTGCGATCAGCGCGAACTTGCCGTTTTTCCAATTGCCGAAGGCTTCAGAAATTGGCGCTTTAGATTGCTTACCTTCATTTTTCATGCGCGTGAATGCAGGCGACTCTTCCATCTGTAAGCGAATCCAAACAGAGATGGCTAGCAAGAAAATCGAAAGCAAGAACGGGATGCGCCAACCCCATACTTTGAACGCATCTTCGCCAACCCACGTGCGTACAGTCAAGATGACCATCAGGGATAGGAGCAATCCTAGTGTGGCTGTGGTTTGAATCCAGCTGGTATAAAAACCGCGTCGATTGCGTGGCGCATGTTCGGCCACATATACCACCGCGCCACCGTATTCGCCGCCGAGCGCCAAACCTTGCAGCATGCGTAGCGCGATGAGTAATACCGGTGCGACCCAACCGATGGTTTCATAGCTAGGGAGCAAGCCGACGATAAAAGTGGATGCACCCATGATAACAATGGTAATTAGGAAGGTGTATTTGCGACCGATCAAATCACCTAAGCGGCCAAAGAAAAGCGCACCGAACGGACGCACTAGAAAACCTGCTGCAAATGCTAGCAACGCGAATACGTTACGGGTGGCTTCCGGGAATGACGAGAAAAACTGCGCGCCTATGATGGCCGCGAGTGAGCCATAGAGATAAAAGTCATACCATTCAAAAATAGTACCAGCAGAAGACGCGAGAATCACCTTCTTTTCCTCACGTGTCATCGGTCGCTTGCGATCCTCAATGGAATCGGTGCTGCCTGCGGCTGTACTCATGCGTTCCTCCAATATTGTTTGTGTAGTCTTTATGTACGGATGATGCGGCAAAACGGGAAATGATTTCCTACTTTTTGCGTGTAGTTGCGTGCAAGTATCTTTGTACTTTTACAGCATACCTATACAACGGCGGCTCTGGATTGTAGCAAACCACAGCCGTATGGAAAGGCTAATTTCCCCTTCAAAACAGATGAAGCATTTTTATTAAGCGATGCTGCGTCGCAGCAAAGCCGCCGAATTTGGCAGTTTCAGGCCAAATTGCCTGAAACTGCCCGTCAAACAAGGACTTTCATTTTTGACTAAGGTACACCAAAGGCGCTCCTCATGCATTCGCGCAACACTCATATTGATTGCTTCAACTGCTCCAAAATCGCCGGATTCTCCAAGGTAGACACATCCTGCGTGATGTTCTCCCCTTTCGCAATTGAGCGCAGCAATCGCCGCATGATCTTGCCGCTTCGGGTCTTCGGCAAGTTATCGCCAAAACGTATGTCCTTCGGTTTGGCGATCGGACCGATTTCCTTGCCGACCCAATCGCGCAATTCCTTGGCGATGCGAAGCGCTTCCTCGCCTTCGGGCCGCTTGCCCTTCAGCACGACAAATGCACACACCGCTTCGCCGGTGAGGTCATCTGGTCGTCCAACAACAGCGGCTTCGGCGACCAGCTTGGTATTCGACACCAACGCAGACTCAATCTCCATGGTCCCTAGCCGGTGGCCGGAGACGTTTAGCACATCGTCGATGCGGCCCATGATGGTGAAATAGCCGTCGTCCTTGTCGCGAATGGCGCCGTCGCCTGCTAGGTAGAGCTTACCGCCGAGTTCATCCGGGAAATAGGTTTTCTTGAATCGTTCCGCATCACCCCAGATGGTGCGAACCATCGATGGCCACGGACGCTTGACGACCAAAATGCCGCCCTGACCGTTGGGTAGGTCCTGCCCGGTTTCGTCAACGATGGCCGCTTGAATACCCGGCAACGGCAACGTGCAAGACCCCGGCTTCAACGGTGTCACGCCTGGCAGCGGCGTAATCATGTGCCCGCCCGTCTCGGTTTGCCAGAACGTATCGACAATCGGGCAACGGCTGCCACCGATGTTTTCGTAGTACCACATCCACGCTTCCGGATTGATCGGCTCGCCCACCGAGCCGAGTATCCTCAACGAGGTGAGGTCGTAGTGACGCGGGTGGGCTTTCGGATCAACCTCCCCGGCTTTGATCAACGAGCGGATCGCGGTAGGTGCCGTGTAGAAAATAGTGACTTTATGGCGCGCGATCATGTCCCAGAAACGACCGGCATTCGGATATGTCGGCACACCCTCAAAAATGAGCTGTGTCGCGCCAGCCGCCAGCGGGCCATACGCGACGTACGAGTGCCCCGTCACCCAGCCGATGTCCGCTGTGCACCAAAACAAATCCGTCGGCTTGACGTCGAAGGTCCACTTCATGGTCAACGCCGCCCACAACAAGTAGCCGCCGGTCGAATGCTGGATGCCCTTTGGTTTTCCGGTAGAGCCCGAGGTGTACAGGATGAACAACGGATGTTCAGCGTTCACCCACGTCGGCTCGCACACATCTGCTTGGGCCTGCTCTTCGTCGTGCCACCAAGTGTCGCGCCCGACAACCATGTTTACCGGATTGCCGGTCCGTCGATAGACCACGCACGTAGTCATGTGTTCACAGCCACCCATCGCGATGGCTTCGTCGACGATCGCCTTGATCGGTAGCGCCTTGCCGCCGCGCATTTGCTCGTCGGCTGTAATGACGGCAATCGCACCCGCGTCGATGATGCGCTCTTGCACAGACTTGGCCGAGAAACCGCCAAACACAACAGAGTGCGTTGCGCCGATCCGCGCGCACGCTTGCATGGCGATCACGCCTTCGATGGTCATCGGGATATAGATGATGACCCGGTCGCCTTGCTTGATACCCTTGGCCTTGAGCGCGTTGGCAAAACGGCAAACGCGCGCCAATAACTCGCGGTAAGTAATTTGCGTGCAGCTGCCATCGTCAGCTTCAAATTTGATCGCGACCTTGTCACCGAGTCCTGCTTCGACCTGACGATCAAGGCAGTTGTACGATGCATTGAGTTCGCCGTCGTGGAACCAACGATAGAACGGCGCGTTGGACTCGTCGAGAACCTGCGTAAACGGCTTCTCCCATGAAAGATGTTCGCGCGCAAGTCCGCCCCAAAAGCCCGCTTCGTCGCGCACCGCTGCGTCACACATCGCATCGTAGGCCGGCCGGCCGGAGATGGCTGCCTCCTTGGCGAGCGCCTCTGGTGGATGGAACAGACGCTTTTCGTGCATGACCGATTCGATGCCTGACATTTCTCTCTCCGATGACTTGAGTTGAACACTGTTTGTTGTTGCCGCATTTATAGCATATCGCCTCTTGCCGACCCGCGTCGGCATTGCGACCCCAACGGGAAACTTGCAACAAAAACAATCACTACCGCCCGACTCTTGCCGGCTAGCACGCCTGCCTTCTCGAATCGCCGCGTCATTCTAGTCAAATTGTCTTATGTCTTATATAAGAGTTGTTGACGCACCGCAACAAAGTGAGTATCTTAGTGGCTGCTTGCCCGTTTTCCTGGACCACATCAGGTCGTCTGAAATCAACCGAACCCAATGCCATGAGCAACCTCAACGATCTGCATCCATCGACCCATTCTGCGGCGCTGCTTGGCGACTACTGGCCTGGCATCCAGATGTACTATCCGCCGGTCAAGTACGCACCATCGCTCGGCATTTACGAAGATCTTGAGCAGGCGGCGCAGCGCTTCAAAAAGCACGCGGTGTTGACCACAGCGCACACGCTGCTGTTTGATCTCGAAGACGGTTGCCGGCAAAAGGAAATGTCCCGCGAACTGCTTCGACGTGAGTTGCCGGGAATGCCGAGGCGCAAGGAAGTGCAGACCGCAATCCGTATCAACCCGTTCCGCACCGACGAGTACGAAAAGGACTTGCTGCTGATTCGAGACCTCGCCGATTACATCGATGTCGTTATGCTCGCCAAGGCCGGCGAGGCCTATGGTTCAGCCGAAATCCGCGACCTGTCTGCGGTGCTGGTCGGACTCAACCATCACATGACGATTCAGCCGATCATCGAACACCCGAAGTCGCTAAAAATCGCGCCGGATCTGATGCAGTACGCGACGGTCAAGCACGTCGTATTTGGTATTCACGATTTTTCGAAAGCGATGGGCATCCAGATTACGCCGCGCAACTGGACCAAAGAGCTCGCCTATTTCATGAACCAAGTGCTGTTTGAAGCGCGCATTGCTGGCAAGGGCGTGATCGGCGGGGTCGAAACACTCATTGGCCAGTCTGCCATGCCGGAATCTAGTGTTGAGCCGGACGATGTCCGGCGATGGCTCGACCTGCATGGGGATGAAGAATCGCGCGTGGTGTATGGCCACGCCTGCGAGGAGGCGGCGATGGGTATGACCGGCAAGCAGGTGATCCATCCGTTTCACATCCACCCTTGCAAGGTCGCCTATACGCCTTCGCCCACCGACACGAGAACAAAGATCGCGATCCTGAAAGCGGCGATTGAAGCCGATGCGCTGTTGGGTGGTGCGATCAAGTTCAACGGCGAGATGCTCGACCCGCCGATGTTCGGCAAGGCACTTCAAACCTTGTTGCGCGCCCACTCACTGCACGCCCTGTCCGACACTGACACCGCGTTCGCGGTTGAAGTATTGCGCAAACTTCCCGAACAAGTCATCCGCGAAAACTGGCCTTACGGGGTCATTCTGTAATTGCCGACGAATCCCACTTTCCCGGACTCCCACAAGTCAATCTTGAGCAACCTCACGTAACACGCCCATGAACGCAAAAGCCTGCCTGCCCCCATTTCCAACCTGGACTTGGCACGTCCCGGAGTTTTTCAACATCGGCATCGCGTGTACCGATGCCCATCTCGACACGCCGGTTGAGTCGCGTACCGCAATGATTGTGGAAGATGATCTCACGGGCGTTTCCACTGCCACTTACCGGGAACTGGCCGAACGCAGCAACCAATTCGCGCAACTGCTTCGCAAGCACCGGATCGCGGCCGCAGACCGAGTGCTGGTACGTCTGCCCAATAGTCTTGAATACCCGATTGCCTTCTTTGGCACCATGAAGATCGGTGCAATCGCGGTACCGACCTCAACGCTGCTGACGGCCGAAGAAGTGCAGTATCTGGTCAAGGATTCCGGGGCGCGCGTATTGGTACTCGACAAAGCCAGCTGGTCACAATTGAGCAGCACGCTCAAGGAGCGCGGCAACATCGAACTCGTGTTGACCACCGGCGAGGGACAGCATGCGGCGTTCGATGGCGTGACGGTACGCGATCTCAATACTGCGTTGCTTGAAATCACGACCTTTTCCGCGCCGCACGCCACGCGGGCTGATGATCCGGCCTATCTGGTCTATACCAGCGGCACAACGGGATACCCCAAGGGTGTCTTGCATTCGCATCGGGCGATGATCGGTCGCGAACCGGCATCGCAGTATTGGTTCAACTTCAGCGATAGCCAAGTTGACAGGATTGTTCACTCGGGCAAATTCAACTGGACTTACGTATTGGGTTCAGCGCTGATGGATCCGCTCTATCGCGGCAAGACGGTCATCGTCCACGAAGGAAAGAACGACGCCCTACTGTGGCCGCGACTCATCGCCAAACATAAAGCCACTATTTTCATCGGCGTGCCGACCATCTATCGCCAGATCGTGCAAAAAACCAGCATCGGCAAGGCCGATGTGCCAACCCTGCGTTTTTGCATGAGTGCCGGCGAACATCTCTCCGACGACATGCTTGCCCAATGGCGTGATCGCTTTGGCATGGATATTTTCGAGGCGGTCGGTATGAGCGAGTTTTCCTACTACCTGTCACAGTCAGTGCACCGACCGATACGCGCTGGCTCGGCCGGTTTTCCGCAGCCCGGGCACGACGTCGCGCTGCTCGACCCGGAAACACTCAAGCCGGTTGCGCCGGGCGCAGAGGGCATGATCGCCATTCCGGAGAGTGACCCGGGATTATTCCTGCGCTACTGGCAGCTGCCCGAGGAGACGGCAAAGCTACGACACGACGGCTACTACTTCACCGGTGATCATGCGCGCATCGACGAAGACGGCTATTGGTGGTTTCTTGGCCGCAAGGATGACATCATCAAGAGCTTCGGCTACCGCGTCTCGCCCTACGAGGTGGAACGCGTGATGAAGGCCAACACGGCCGTT
>JAYVUH010000070.1:0-2304 GCA_043788115.1 Burkholderiales bacterium | reverse complement strand
CCAAGTAGCCCGCATGGAGCGAAGCACGATGGGGGGCAGCAATCCACCCGGCGCCGATCCCAAAATACGCTGCGCTCTTTCCAGGCTACGCATCTGGCTCTCAGTACAGGCTAACGTTAGCGGCACGTGGCTCCAAGTAGCCCGCATGGAGCGAAGCGCAATGCGGGGCAGCAATTCACCCGGCACCGATCCCGGAATGCGCTGCGCTCCTTCCGGGCTACGCATCTTGATTTCACTCACGACTTCGACCCCGCTGCATACGTTTCTTCGCGAATGATCTTGGGCACAATTTCGCGCGGCTCGATGGTCACCGGCTGATAGATGACGCGCTTCTGTTCCGGGTCATAGCGCATTTCAACGGTGCCGGAAATCGGAAAGTCCTTACGGAACGGGTGACCGACAAAACCGTAGTCGGTCAGAATTCGGCGAAGATCAGGGTGGCCGTCAAAGACGATGCCGTACAGATCAAAGGCTTCGCGCTCGTACCAGTTGGCGCCATTCCAGACAGGAATGAGCGAATCGATCAACGGAAAACCATCGTCCGGGCAAAACACGCGAAGACGCAAGCGGGCGTTGTGGTTGATCGACAGCAACTGCGACACAACGGCATACCGCGAACCGGTCCAGACGCCACTACCGCCCCACTCGGCGTAGTCAACACCACACAGATCGATCAGCTGAGAAAAGTCCAGCGACCTGTCGTCGCGCAAGATGGTCGCGGCGGCGATGTAGTTTGCGGCCGTGACTTCAACCGTCAACTGTCGGGTATCGACAATCAGTCTGGCGACCTTGTCACCGAGGGCCGATGAGACAGCGGATTGGAGCTGGTCTAGCTTGGTCGACATCCGATTAAGCCCGCGCGATGGTATTGGTGCGCTTGATCTTGTTCTGCAACTGGATCAAACCGTAAAGAAGCGCTTCTGCCGTCGGCGGACAACCGGGCACATAAATATCGACCGGGACGATACGATCACAGCCACGGACCACCGAATACGAGTAGTGGTAATAGCCGCCGCCGTTGGCACAGGAGCCCATTGAGATCACCCAACGTGGCTCGGACATCTGGTCGTACACCTTGCGGAGCGCGGGCGCCATTTTGTTGCACAGCGTGCCGGCAACAATCATGACATCGGACTGACGCGGGCTCGGGCGAAACACAATGCCAAAGCGATCTAAGTCGTAGCGCGATGCGCCGGCGTGCATCATCTCCACCGCACAGCAGGCGAGCCCGAACGTCATCGGCCACATCGACCCGGTGCGCGCCCAATTGAGCAGCGAATCCACCGACGTCGTCACGAACCCTTGTTGCGAAACTCCACCTTCAGGCATCAACTGCTCCAAATTTTCGTCAACGCGAAACACTGAATATTGCAAAACGGAACCCGATCTCTTCCCGGGCTGCCACGACCTTTCCCAGCCTGCTAAGTTCTTCCTGTTGCCCTTCCACGTCGAGTCGGCTTCATCTGCCAAATGCGGCATCCCCGTAAACGCGAGTTTGCCAAATTCGTCTGCTCTTACTCCTCGCGGCTGCGGGCTGCCACGACCACTCGCAGCCTGCCAAGTTCTTCTTGTTGCCCTTCCACACCGACTCGTCCTATCGCATCCCCGTAAACGGGGCCCCTGCTCTTACTCCTCGCGGTGTTACTCCCAGTCCAACGCGCCTTTTTTCCACTCGTAAACGAAGCCCATGACGAGGATACCCAGGAACACCATCATTGCCCAGAAACCGAACCAGCCGATCTCCTGAAGCACGATTGCCCAAGGGAAAAGAAACGCAATTTCGAGGTCAAACAGAATGAAAAGAATGGCGACGAGGTAGTAGCGCACGTCGAATTTCATCCGGGCGTCTTCGAAGGCTTCGAAGCCGCATTCATAGGGGGAGAGTTTTTCGCTGTCGGGCCTGTCCTGACCGAGCAGCACTGTCAGGACTTTCGTGCCGACGACAGGGAGGACGCCGACAGCCAGTCCGACGCCAATGAACAGCAGTATGGGGAAATAGTTCTCGAGCATGCTCGCCGGTTTCATTTCAAGGCCTGGTCACACTCGACCAAACCTCAACTACTGCACTATGGGCACCTCTAAAAATTCACTGAAGCCGCGCTGGCGGCGTTGCAAAACCGCTCAAAATGCTCATGTACGACTTATACACTGCGCTTTTTCGCGCCTTGCCATCACCGGCTTGATTGAATTTTTCGAGATGCCCTTCTCTTGGTGCCGTCGGCGAGACTCGAACTCGCACAGCTTTCGCCACTACCCCCTCAAGATAGCGTGTCTACCAATTTCACCACGACGGCATGTCGTTCA
>JAYVUH010000069.1:0-12286 GCA_043788115.1 Burkholderiales bacterium | reverse complement strand
CATCGCTCAAGCCGCGTGCGGAAGCTTCGATCAGGGCTTGCAGCCTTTCAACATCATCCGACGTTGCTAGGCGCGGCTGTGCGCTATTGATTGATGTAGCCTTCCAATTGCGAGATGGTGAATTCGTGGTCGGCGATGATGTCGTTCATTAGGTCGCGGATCGACAGCATACCGACGACCTTGCCGTTGTCCATCACCGGTAGGTGGCGGATGTTTTTTTCAGACATGAGTGCCATGCATTCACGCGTACGATTCTTCGGCGTTACAAACAGGACCGGCGAGGTCATGATGTCAGCCACCAGCGTTTCGCGCGAATTCTTGCCGAGAATGGCGATCTTTCGCGTGTAATCGCGTTCAGAGAAAATGCCTACCAGTCGGTCGCCCTCCATGACCATCAGCGCGCCCACGCCTTTTTCGGCCAGCAATACAATGGCATCGAACACGGTCGAAGTCGGTTTGACCGAAAAAACCTCCGCGAAGGTGCGCGTTTTCAGCAGTTCCGCAACTGACTTCATGGCTGACCCCGATGCGTATTGATTAGCAGCTAGATTAATGCAAACGCGACTGGGATGCCACGATTTTTAGCGCAACGGTGATGGCGCACTCGCTGATGCCAGCGGCGGTGTCAAACGCTCTACCGCAATGGGACGACATGTTGGGATAGTTCGGTCCGCCTGTGGGGGTGTAGCGGCGGCGTCGGACCTTCACACCGACGTGCTTCTACATATTCGGATAGTTCGGTCCGCCCCCGCCTTCGGGCGTCACCCAGACGATATTCTGCGTCGGGTCCTTGATGTCGCAGGTTTTGCAGTGGACGCAATTTTGTGCGTTGATTTGCAGGCGTTTGGTTGGCACCCCTGCGCTATCAATCGTTTCCACGTATTCGTACACCCCCGCAGGGCAGTAGCGTGCTTCGGGGCCGTCGTAGAACGCCAGATTCGTTTCCACTGGAACGTTCGAATTCTTCAGTGTCAGGTGGGCGGGCTGGTCTTCTTCGTGGTTGGTGCTCGAGATGAACACCGACGAAAGTTTGTCGAAGGTCAGCACGCCATCGGGCTTGGGGTATTCGATCGGCGTCGAGTCGGCCGCTTTGGCGAGTGTTTCATGATCCGCGTGCTGGTGGTGCAACGTCCACGGCGCTTTGCCGCCAAACACCACCTGATCGATCCCAACCATCAGCGTTCCTGTGTACAAGCCTTTGGCCATGAATGGCTTGAAATTGCGCGCGCGATGTAGCTCGTCATGCAACCAACTCGTCTTGAAGGCCTCTGGATAGCCTGATAGTTCATCTGACCCACGTCCGGCGCGCAGCGCATTGAACGCCGACTCTGCCGCCAACATGCCCGACTTGATCGCCGCGTGACTGCCCTTGATGCGTGATGCATTCAGAAAGCCGGCGTCGTCGCCGATCAACACGCCGCCAGGAAAGATGAGTTTCGGCAGTGACTGCAAGCCGCCCGCCGAGATCGCGCGTGCGCCATAGGCGACGCGCTTGCCGCCTGCGAAAGTATCGCGGATCGCCGGGTGAGTTTTGTAACGTTGAAACTCTTCAAATGGCGACAGGTACGGATTGGTGTAAGCCAGGCCAACCACAAAGCCGACCGAGACCAAATTGTCTTCCATGTGATACAAGTACGATCCGCCGTAGGTATCCGTGTTGAGCGGCCAGCCAGCGGTATGCACCACCAGCCCGCCCTGATGCTTGTCCGGCTTGACCTCCCATAGTTCCTTGAGGCCGATGCCATAGACCTGCGGATCGCGGCCGTCGCTCAGCTTGAATCGCGCTTGCAGTTGTTTGCCAAGATGCCCACGGCATCCTTCCGCGAAGAACGTGTACTTCGCGTGCAGCTCCATCCCGCGCTGGAAGCGTTCGGTGGCGGTACCATCCTTGCCAATGCCCATGTCGCCGGTGGCAATACCCTTGACGGAGCCGTCATCGTGGAACAGGACTTCAGCGGCGGCGAAGCCAGGGTAGATTTCGACGCCCAACTCTTCAGCCTTCGTCCCAAGCCAGCGACACACGTTGGCCAGCGACACCACGTAGTTGCCGTGATTCTGAAAGCACGCAGGCAGCATCCAACCGGGCACTTTGCGAGCGCTGGTTGCGGACAAGAACATGAAGCGGTCCTCGGTCACCGCTTGATTCAACGGCGCGCCGATTGATTTCCAGTCTTCGAACAATTCGGTGATGGCGCGTGGATCCATCACCGCACCCGACAAAATATGCGCGCCGACTTCCGAGCCTTTTTCGACGATACACACGCTGACGTCATGGTCAGCCGCCACTGCTTGTTGCTTGAGGCAGATGGCCGCTGCGAGTCCCGCCGGTCCGGCGCCAACAATGACGACGTCGTATTCCATGGCTTCACGCGGTTCGAGTACAGACATAACTATCCCGGGAACGTTGAGTGATGATGGCCGTTATTATAGAGGCCACAAATCGCCGCTCATAAAAGTTGTCCGGACAAATCCAAGCATGTTGTCACAATGCACCTATACAAGCTTTATCGCCGTCGGCATCGGTGCCGCGGTGGGTGCGTGGGCACGCTGGGGACTGACGCTCTGGCTCAACGCACGCCATCCGCTGTTTCCCGTCGGTACTTTTGCGGCCAATGCATTCGGTGGCTTTCTGGTCGGCGTCGCGATCGCCTATTTCGCCAAACATCCCTACCTGTCAATCGAATGGCGGCTGTTGGTGATCACCGGTTTTCTTGGCGGCCTGACGACTTTCTCAACCTACTCCGCAGAAGTCGTGGCGCTCATCGAGCGCAGTGAAATCGGTTGGGCGCTCGCGGTGGCGGGATCGCACCTAGCCGTTTCACTGCTGCTGACGGCGCTCGGGCTCTACGCATACCGCGCCTTGGTCTGAGCCCACGCGCGGTCGAAACGTAACAAACTACTTGGCAAGCCCCATCCGTTTAGCGACCTCGGTGTAAACCTTGGTCCGCTCGGCCATGAAGGCGGGGACCTTGTCGACCGGCACGTCGATGACTTCAAATCCGCCGTCGGCCATACGTTTGAGGAACTCTGGATCCTTGTTGATCTCCGCAAAGACGTCGGAGACACGTTTACGGATGTCAGGTGGTGTCGACTTGGGTACGGCCACACCGCGATACGCACCGTCAACCCAATCAATACCGAGTTCTTTGAAGGTCGGCGTATCGGGGAACGCCGGGTGGCGTCTTTCGGTCGCAATGGCGAGCATACGCGTGCGTCCTTTCTGCGCCAGCGCCAGCGTCACGTAGGATATGGCGGCGTCAACGTGGCCGCCGAGCAGAGACGCCACCAGATCGCCGGTGCCTTTGAATGGCACGTAGGTGAGCTTGATGCCCGCCGCGCCTTCCAGACGCACATTGGCGACGTGATTGGCGGAATTCAAACCGGAACCCGCGACGGAAACCGCGTCAGCTTTTTTCTTGGCTGCAGCAATGAAGTCCTGATAGGTCTTGAACGGACTCTCGCTTCGCACCACGATCGCATCGGGTGTGTAGTGATAGAAATACACATTGTGAATGTCGTCAGTTTTGTATTGGACGTTGCCTTCCATCGGTTGCAACACCAAGTGCGGCAGGTTGGTGCTGATCCAGGTATAGCCGTCACCAGGAAAGGTGTTGGCCTGTGACCACGCCAATGCGCCGCCACCACCGGGCTTGGAATCAACGATCAACTCCTGGCCGTACTTCTTCTTGAACGCTTGCCCCTGAAAACGCGCCGCGATGTCCGATTCGCCACCGGGTGCGAACGGAATGATGTAGCGCACCGGCTTGTCCGGGTAGGTCGACGGCTGTGCGTGGGCCGCAAACGACACCACGGCGGCGATCAGGCTAAGGGCGAGTGTTCTCATGTTTTTTCTCCGAATTTTCCGAAAGGTGAAAGTTTTTATTCTAGTACTCTGAATCGAGGCTAGTCATGATCGTGATCAAACGAGGCATTGAGCAGCGCGCGTGCTTCAAAGATGATTTCAGATGCGGTCAACCCATGTGGACCCATGCCGTGCTCAAGCGCCGCGTCGCCCGCTGCGCCGTGCAGATACACACCCAGTCGCGACGCATCCCACACGTCCAACCCGATCGCCAGAAACGCCGCCAGCATGCCGGCCAACGCGTCGCCGGTGCCGCCCGTGGCCATGCCGGGGTTGCCCGTGGTGTTGATGACGTAACGTCCGTCGGGATGCGCGACGATGGTGCCAGCGCCCTTCAACACGACGACACAGGCGAACATCGCGGCGAGTGCCAATGCGGCAGCGGGGCGGTCGGATTGCACGTCGGCCGTTTGCATGCCGAGCAAGCGCGCAGCCTCTCCCGGATGCGGTGTAAAAATGAAAGGCAAGCAGGGGCGGGCACTTTCAGCCTTTTTTGCTTCAAACGCCGCGCGGATGCTTGGGTTTGTTGAAACTGCGTTCAGCGCATCCGCGTCGACAACCAATGGCTTATCCAGCAGCAACAAGGCCATCAGCGAAGCGGCACCGGTCTCGCCCATCCCCATGCCGACGGCAAAGGCGGTCATCGTGTCATCTTTGACCAATACCTTGGCATCACGCAGCATGATCTCCGGGTGCAGCAAATCGAATGCGGGGCGGTCCTTGTCGAATAGACCGAGGTAAACCTTGCCCGGCCCCATGTGCAGCGCCGCGCGGGCCGCGAGTACGGCCGCACCGGTCATGCCCTCAGCACCGCCGATGATGCCGACGTTGCCGTAGCTGCCCTTATGACTATTAGCGCGACGCCGCGGAATGAGCGGCAAGACAGATGCCCTGGTCAGGAGGCTCGCGCGTGAGGCGGGTAACGTGAGTTTCAATGTGTTGAGCGACACCTCGCCCGCATGATCGCATCCATCGCCGGTGTAGAGCCCGACCTTATCGGCAATGAAGGTGATCGTTTCGTCTGCCTCGATGGCCGGGTCGAATGCGATACCGGTATCCGCGTTGAGTCCGCTCGGCACATCGATGGCGATCACATGACACCGGCCGGCAGCGCGCGCTGCATTACATAGACGCATCACGTCAGCAAACGCGCCCGACGGCGCTTTGGTCAGTCCGATACCGAACAAACCATCGATGACGACACCGAACGATTTTCCCTTAGGCCATGACTTCACGACCTCGCTCTTGCCCGCAACAAACGCGGCGTGCGCCGCGACGGCTGCTGCGTCCGTCCATTGCGGCTCACCGAGTGCCAGTACGGTGACATCCAACTTGGCTTTGCGCAGGGCTTGTGCCGCCACCCAAGCGTCGCCGCCGTTGTTGCCGGGACCCGCCAATACCAGCACCGTGTTGGACTTATTGCGCTTGAGGATGCGCACTGCCGCTGCGGCGACCGCGTCCCCCGCGCGTTGCATCAGCGAGACGCCGGGATGTGTCGCGACGTATGCCGCTTCGAGTTCGCGGATGGTAGAGACTGGATGGAGCGCATTCATGGTGTGAGTATCGTATCAGTGGCCGAGGTGAGGGTGGCCGGGTAGTCGAGGCTGTAGTGCAGACCGCGACTTTCCTTGCGCGCCATGGCGGAACGCACAATCAATTCAGCCGTTTGCACAAGATTGCGAAGCTCGATCAAGTCGTTGGTCACGCGGAAATTTGCATAGTAATCGTTGATCTCAGACTTGAGTAAATTGATGCGGTGCATCGCGCGCTCGAGGCGCTTGTCCGTGCGCACAATGCCGACATAGTCCCACATGAAGCGTCGCAATTCATCCCAGTTGTGCGAAATGATGACTTCCTCATCGGCGTTGGTCACGCGACTTTCGTCCCACTCCGGTAACGCGGGGAGCCCAGCCGGCTCCCGTGCGGCAATATCGTGCTGCACCGCCTCGGAGAAAACCAGACACTCGAGCAGCGAGTTTGACGCCAGACGGTTGGCGCCGTGCAGTCCGGTGCACGACACTTCGCCAATCGCATACAGACTGTCGACGTTGGTGCGTCCGTGCAGATCGGTCACCACACCGCCGCAAGTGTAATGGGCGGCGGGTACCACCGGGATAGGCTCGCGGGTGATGTCGATGCCGAGCGAAAGACACTTGGCATGGATGTTGGGGAAGTGCTCCCTGAGGAATGCCGGCGACTTGTGCGAGATGTCCAGATGCACAAAGTCGAGGCCACGCTTTTTCATCTCAAAGTCGATGGCGCGCGCCACCACGTCGCGCGGTGCCAACTCAGCGCGTTCATCGTGCGTCGGCATGAAACGCTCATTGGTGCCCGGGATCTTCAACACTCCGCCTTCGCCGCGAACCGCTTCGGTGATCAGATACGACTTCGCCTGCGGGTGGTAGAGGCAGGTCGGATGAAACTGGATGAACTCCATGTTGGCAACCGGACAACCAGCACGCCAGGCCATCGCAATACCGTCGCCAGTGGCGACATCCGGATTGGTGGTGTAGACGTAGACTTTGCCCGCACCACCGGTCGCCAGCACCGTGAAGCGGGCACCGATGGTGACAACTCGACCACTAGCTCGGTCGAGCACGTACGCGCCATAGCAACGGTTTTCATCGACCCGAGCCAATCGTTTTGAGGTAACGAGGTCAACCGCGATACCGTGTTCAAGGACTTCAACGTTCGGATGTGACTTGAGTTGCTCGACGAGTGTCTTCTGCACCGCGCGACCCGTGGCGTCGGCCGCGTGCACGATGCGGCGATGCGAGTGTCCGCCTTCGCGCGTCAAATGCAACTCGGCGTGATTGCTCTCATCCATCGTAAACGGCACGCCCTGTGCGACCAGCCACTCGACGGCGCGACGACCGTTTTCGACAACGAATCGAACAGCGGTCTCGTTGCATAGTCCAGCTCCTGCCACGAGTGTGTCGCGGATGTGGTTTTCCGCCGAATCGCTGTCATCCAGAACCGCCGCGATGCCACCCTGCGCCCAGGCGCTGGCCGCATCGAGTAACTCGCCTTTGGTCAGTAGTGCCACCTTCTGGTTTTCCGCGAGCCGCAGCGCCAGTGACATGCCCGCCAAACCCGAGCCGATGATCAGTACATCGAACTGTCGTGGTGCGCCTGCGGCAGCATGGTTGGTCAGCGGTTGCGGGGTGGATCGATTGGGCATCAGGTGCTCAGGTGTTCGATTAGGATAGCGCGCCGCCGATGGCAGGCGGTGGCGCGTGGCGGCGACGTTGGCATATTTTCGCGGATCGTCGTGTGCCCGTTTGCCGAGTGCGCCGGCCCGCGAGTGAACTATTCAGGCGATGTCCGGTCACTAAGCGAGGTACTTGAAACCTAGCGAATCGATACCAGTTCCCAGCATGCGGATGACGCGTTAGATAAATCAGCTAGATGCGAAGTGCCCATCGAATCATCTGAAAATACAAAGAGTTAGCGCAATACACGATCCCAGGAGAGGCGTAATGGCAGACTTAACGTTTATAATACCCGACAGTTCACGGCTCACCACAGGCTTGCCGCGCAATACGTCTAAGGGCGCCCCCAAGGGTGCGCAAAAATTGCCTCCGGCCGACAGCGTGAACTTCAGTAATACCGCGGCCCATCAGGCCTCATCCACCGCGACGGTTGCCCAACGCCAGAGCCCCGAAGGAAAAGTGTCAATGAGTGATCGAGAGATCGATCAGCAACTGGTTGAACGCGCACAGTCGGGCGACAAGCGCGCCTTTGAGCTGCTTGTCATCAAGTACCAACGCAAGGTCGAACGACTGCTGTCGCGCATCATCCGCGATCACGCTGAAATTGAAGACGTGGCGCAGGAGGCATTCATCAAAGCTTACCGCGCACTCGGGAACTTCCGCGGGGATAGCGCGTTCTACACTTGGCTCTATCGAATCGCCATCAACACTGCGAAAAACTATCTGATCAGCCAGGGGCGGCGTGCGCCGACCTCGACAGCGTTCGACGCCGAGGAGGCGGAGGTTTTTGAAGAGGCCACCGGTCTGCGCGACATCGCTACGCCTGACGCTGTGTTGATGAGCAAACAGATCGGCGAGATCGTCAATCGGACCATTGATGCGCTGCCAGATGACCTTCGTACCGCGATCACGCTGCGAGAGATCGAGGGATTGTCGTATGAAGAGATTGCACAGATCATGGATTGTCCGATCGGTACGGTTCGCTCGAGGATCTTTCGGGCACGAGAGGCGGTTGCAACGCAGTTACGACCGCAACTTGGCACCAACAAAGACCAGCGCTGGTAATCGGGCAACAACATATGCGTACGAATGCAGGGTATTGAAAACAAGAACTGCAAGTCAGCAGACAAGATTGTTGGAGAATTTGAGATGAATGAAAAATTATCAGCGCTAATGGATGGGGAGCTTGAGCGCGAAGAAGCGCAACAGGTCATCCGTGGCATGGGCAATGATGCGGCCCGGCGCGCGTGCTGGCATGAATACCATTTGATCGGCGATACGCTTCGCGGTGAATCGTCCGGTGAGGTGAAGCGCCGGCAAAAATCGGCGGAGGCGATCTTTGCCCGTCTGTCCGCCGAGCCGACGGTTCTGGTGCCGGCGGCCATGAAAGTAGCGCCAGTAGAAAAACGTACCCGTATGGCGCTTGCCATGGCGGCGTCCGTTGTGACCGTCTCGGTGATCGCCGTGGTCGCGTTCAAGCAACAAAGCGGCACGGTGGCGCCGGTACAACTGGTGCAGCAGGTGGCGCCAAAGCCGGTCGCACAGCCTGCCACCGCGGCCGAGATTCGGGTCAATGACTACCTGGCGATCCACCGGCAGTTTGCCAATCCGGATGCGTTCCAGGCGGCGTCGGCGCGGCGCGAGTCCGGTCGGTAGAATGCGGCAACCAAATGTTTTTGTTGTGACGAGTAATTCGGCGACCGCGATGGTCTCTGGTGGAGTGATGCAATTTCACAGCTTGATGATCGGGCTACTCGTTGCTAGCTTCGGCTTGCTGACGCTGTTGATCGCGCCGCCAGCAATCGCGCAGCCGAAGAACGTCAACGACTGGCTCGACCGCATGTCGAAGTCGGCGCGTGAGTTGCCTTACACCGGTGTGTTTGTGCATCAAACCGCAGACGGCACGTCGACCTCACGCATTACCCATCTGGTGGACAAGCAGGGTAACGAGCACGAAAAACTGGAAATGCTTGACGGACCGTTGCTCGAAGTGGTGCGCCGTAACGAAGAAATGTTTTGCTATCACCCGGAGCAAAAGACGGTGCGCCATGACCGCCGTGCAACCGGTCGATTCTTTCCGTCGCTAGTTAGCGGTGGTCCGGCCGCGATTGCGGAAAACTATCGTGTGAAGCTGGGAAGCGTTGAACGCATCGCCGACCATGATTGTCAGTGGGTCATCTTGGAACCGCGTGACAGCATGCGTTATTTGCAAAAGCTGTGTGCTGACTTGGGGACTGGCTTACTGTTGCGCGCGCGGCTTTACGGCGACCGCAATCAGTTGCTGGAGCAATTCACATTTACGCAAGTTGACGTCGGCAGGTCAGTGTCGCGGCAAGACGTACGTTCGCGATTCGAGAAGTCGTTAGGCTGGCAGCGCGCCGCTGCGGGCACAGATAGTTTGAAGTCAGTGGATTCGGGCTGGCATGTCGGAAACCCGCCGGCGGGTTTCCGGAAAGTGATGGAGATGGTGCGTAACCTGACAGGCCGGAAGGAACCGGTTACACACTTGGTTTACTCGGATGGTATGCTGCATGTGTCGGTGTTTGTGGAGGCGAGCACTGGTGTGCCGGTACAGCCGAGCAGCCATACCAAAGATGACAGCCCGATGAATGTGGTCATCCGCCCGCTGTCAGATTTTCAGATAACGGTCATGGGCGAAGTGCCGATTGGTGCGGTCCAATCCATTGCTGACGGCGTTTCGCGCCGTCGCTAGTCAGCTGTTTGTAGGTTCGTGTTCGTGGTGGTCAAAAGTTCGCCGGGGCAACCCGGCGAATCAACTTGGAAGAGAGAAGATATGTCAAAACGTTACGCTGTTTCGCACGCGTCGCTGCTGCAGGCATTCGCCGCCATCGGCGTTGTTTCCATTGCGCTGGTCACCGCGTCTCCTGCGACGCATGCGCAACCGCCACGAGTGGCGCTACCAGATTTTTCGGAACTTGTTGAGAAAGAGGGCGCGGCGGTCGTCAACGTCAGCACCAAGGCGCGTGGCGGCGCAAGAGGTGGGCCGTCACCCGAAGACAGCGAACAGTTCTATGAATTTTTCCGGCGTTTCATGCCACCTGACATGGTCCCGCAGCCGCGCCAGAACCCGCAGACGCCGCAGAATCCACGCCGCACACCACGCACGCCGAACTCACCCGCGCCAGATACGCCGTTGCGCGACTTGGGGCAGGGCTCCGGTTTCATCGTCACCGCCGATGGTTTTGTGGTGACCAATGCACATGTCGTGGCCAACGCCGAAGAAGTGACGGTGACGATGACAGACAAGCGTGAGTTCAAGGCCAAGGTGATCGGTACCGACGCGCGCACGGATATCGCCGTGCTCAAGATCGAGGCAACAGGTTTGCCGAAAGTCACGATGGGAAATTCTGACAAACTCAAAGTTGGCGAATGGGTGTTGGCAATTGGTTCGCCGTTCGGTTTTGAAAACACCGTAACGGCCGGCATTGTCAGTGCGAAATCGCGCGAGACAGGCGACTTCGTGCCGTTCATCCAGACCGATGCCGCTGTCAATCCCGGCAATTCGGGCGGGCCGCTGTTTAACACCAAGGGCGAAGTCATCGGCATCAATTCGCAGATTTTCACGGGAACGGGCGGCTATCTTGGTATCTCGTTTGCCATCCCGGCCAATATTGCAATGGATGTGGCAAACCAATTCATCAAGTCCGGCAAAATTCAGCGAGGGCGCATTGCGATCGAACTCGAGCCAGAACCTATCTCTGAGGATCTCGCCGAATCGCTTGGATTGCCAAAGAAAGATCCAGGTGTGATGATTCGCGTGGTCGAAAAGGACGGCCCCGCCGACAAGGCTGGCATCAAGGCCAAAGACATCATCCAGAAGATCGATGGCAAGGCCATCAAAGTGATTCCAGATGTCACCCGCAACATTTCGGCGCGAGCGCCCGGATCAAAAGTGACCATCTCTATCTGGCGGAATGGCAGTACCAAGGACATCGTCGTCGTCGTTGGCGAAGCGCCTGCCGACGTGCGACCATCCAGAGCCAATCCACCATCACCAAACGCTAACAAACAGGATAAGCCCGCGATGACGCCGAACCGCCTGGGCTTGATTGTTGAGGAGATCGACGAAGACGACAAGAAGGCGATTGCCGTCACCGGCGGGGTCATCATTAGCGCGGTATCGGGTGCGGCTGCGCGGGCAGGACTGCGTGCTGGCGACGCGATCCTGTCGTTGAACACGACCGAGGTCAAGTCGCCTGCTCAGTTCAACGAATTGGTCGCCAAACTGGACGAGAAAAAACCGGTCGCGCTGTTGGTTAAACGTGACGACTTGCCCTCGCGCTACATCACGCTCAGGATCGACGCCAAGTAATGTTGTTAACGCTGATCGGGCGCAGTTACTGCCACCTGTGTGACGACATGCGGGTGGCAGTCACGGCGGCGCTGAGCGACGCAGGTCGCGCGGCAACTGAAGTTGCACTGCGCGAAATTGATCTAGATGAGCACCCTGCGCTAGAGGATCGGTTCTCGGAATGGGTGCCGGTATTACTGCTGGGCTCCGCCGAGCAGGGAGCGGAGATCTGCCATTACCACTTTGACCTCGGTAAATGGCACGCCGCCACCGGATTTAGCATTGGTCTGCGCCAGCAGGGCTGACTCGTAATCTGGTCCCGTTTGGGCTAAAATTTAGGGCTATTCCGCTTAAGGGCGCCTCACAGGTGCCCTTATTCATGTTTGGGGCTCAAAGATGGCTTCGCCGTTACCCGCTCCAAAAACCGCAAGACTGGCTGTTGCCCAAAATGAATCGCATCCGCAATTTTTCCATCATCGCCCATATTGACCACGGCAAGTCGACCCTTGCCGATCGAATCATCGAACGCTGTGGTGGACTTTCGTCGCGTGAAATGGAATCGCAGGTGCTTGACTCGATGGAGTTGGAGCGCGAGCGCGGCATCACCATCAAAGCACAGACGGCTGCGCTGACCTACAAAGCGCGTGACGGCCACACCTATCAGCTCAATCTGATTGACACGCCGGGACACGTCGACTTTTCCTACGAAGTGTCGAGATCGCTATCGGCCTGCGAGGGTGCCTTACTGGTGGTAGACGCCTCACAGGGCGTAGAGGCGCAGACCGTCGCGAATTGCTATACGGCAACCGATCTGGGCGTCGAGGTCTACCCGGTGCTGAATAAGATAGACCTGCCATCGGCGGACCCGGAACGCGTGATGGATGAGATCGAAGACATCAT
>JAYVUH010000068.1:0-2961 GCA_043788115.1 Burkholderiales bacterium | reverse complement strand
CTTCGAGGGCGCGTCGCCATATTGGAAGTCCTTTGACTACGTGATGGCGTGGTTTTGGAAGGCGCTACAGTTCATGCGCGGCCAGACCGCAAGAACGGCATTCGTGTCGACGAACTCTATTTGCCAAGGGCAGCTCGTGCCGATGTTCTGGCCCGCGATTCTTGGCGACGGAATACGCATCTTCTTCGCCCACACATCGTTCAAGTGGCAAAACCTGGCAGCCCATAACGCAGGTGTGACAGTAGCAATTATTGGCCTGGGGCAGTCCAGCGCGAGCACCGTCCGGTTGTTCTCAACTAATGGCGTTGGCGAAATCACTCAGAAAGTCGTTTCTAACATCAACGGGTATCTCATCGCAGGTCCTAACGTCTACGTTGACGCTGAGTCGAGCGCTTTGTTTGACGTACCCGTCATGTATTGGGGTAACAAGCCGGTGGACGGTGGGCACCTACTGATGTCATTGGATGAAGCGCGCGATTTGGTAAGAGATGAGCCTGAGGCTATTCGCTACCTGCATCCGTTCTTCGGATCGCAGGAGTACATTGATGGAAAGCCGCGCGTTTGCGTGTGGGTCAACGACTCAGATTTGGAAAGGGCAAACCAACTCTCGGCGCTACGCCAGCGATTCGAACAGGTCAGACAGTTTCGACAGGCAAGTAAGGCCAAAGAAACCCGTCCCGCTAGCGCGTATCCGCATAGGTTCAGGCAGATTCAGGGCTTTCCCGGTAAACAATCGATCATTGTCCCTATTCACTCTAGTGAATCCCGGCCGTACTTGCCGGCTGGTTTGTTGCCGGAAGGCGGCATTATTTCAAATGCAGCGTTCGGAATCTACGATGCCTCGCTCTGGGGTCTGGCGCTACTTCTGTCGCGCCTACATCTAGTTTGGATTGCGACGGTCTGCGGCAAGTTAGAAACTCGTTACCGCTACTCCAACACCCTCGGCTGGAACACCTTCCCCATTCCATTGCTCACCGAGCAAAACAAAGTCGACTTAACTCGATGCGCCGAAAACATCCTGCTCGCCCGCGAGGCCCATTTCCCCGCCACCATCGCCGACCTCTACGACCCGGAAACCATGCCCGACAACCTGCGTCACGCCCACGAGCGCAATGACGAAGTGCTGGAACGCATCTACATCGGCCGCCGCTTCAAGAACGACACCGAGCGGCTGGAAAAGCTGTTTGAGCTGTACACCAGGATGACGGCGGCCGAGAAGGCCAGGCCCACCGCGAAGGCAGCCAGGGGGAGAAATAAATCGCCATGAACAGCAAGAAAAAGGCAGGCGCGGCGGTGACAACCCTGCCGCTGCTGTCGCAGGCCTCCGAAGCATCCCCCTACGCCGAGCTGCTGAGTGAGATCAAGCAGCGCATTCGCCATGCCCAGGCCCGGGCCTGGATGGCGGTCAACGCCGAGTTGATCCGCCTTTATTGGCGCATCGGCCAAGTCATCGACCGTCGGCAGCACCAGGAAGGCTATGGCACGGCCGTGATCCCGCGCCTGGCCCGCGACCTGCACAACGAGTTGCCCGAAGAGAAGGGGTTTTCCGAGCGCAACATCAAGCGCATGCTGGCGTTTTACCGCCTGTATCCCCATGCGGCCTTGGATGTAGAGCTTGTGCCACAGCCTGTGGCACAAGCGGGCGCCGCCTCAGTGGACGAGGCCACCTTGCAGGGGCTGCACTTCTCTGCCCCATTGCTGCTGGCCATGCCCTGGGGCCACCACGCGGTGTTGATGGAAAAGGTAAAAGACGCCGCCGCACGCCAGTGGTACATGCGGGCTGCGCTGGACAACGGCTGGAGCCGCTACCTGATGCAAAACCACATCCAGGCAGCAAGCCACCAGCGAGCCGGCAAGGCAGCGAGCAACTTTTCGCTGCGCCTGCCCCAGCCGGATTCGGCCCTGGTGCAGCAGACGCTGAAAGACCCCTATCTGTTCGACTTCCTGACGCTGGAGGCGCCCTTCCACGAACGCGAGCTGGAAACCGGGTTGATGGCTCACCTGCAGAAGTTCTTGCTGGAACTGGGGCAGGGCTTCGCTTTTGTCGGCCGCCAGTACCATGTGGAATTGGGTGAGCAGGATTTCTACATCGATTTGCTGTTCTATCACCTCAAGCTGCGCTGCTATGTGGTGATCGACCTCAAGCGCGGCGCGTTCAAGCCCGAGTACGCGGGCAAGATGAGCTTCTATTGCAGCGTGGTCAACGACCGACTGCGCCACGGTGACGACAAGCCCACCATCGGCCTGATCCTGTGCCAGCAGCACAACCGGGTGCTGGCCGAATACACCTTGCGTGGCATGGACAACCCCATCGGCGTGTCCAGCTACGAACTGACACGCGCCCTGCCCGCCGAGTTGGAATCCAGCCTGCCCAGCGTCGATCAGATCGAGCTTGAATTGGCGGGTCCACATGCGTCCGCAGAAGAAGCCACCGACCTGGACCGGGAAGAAAACCGCGAATGAACAGCCCCACCAACGCCTACACCGTGCCGTCGGTGTCCATCGCCACAGCGCGCACAGGTGCATCCAGCAAGGCCAACGCGCTGGGCATGCGCACCATGCAAGAGCGCGCCTATGCCAAACGCGGTGAGCAGTACCTGCTGATCAAGTCGCCGCCAGCCTCGGGCAAATCTCGCGCACTGATGTTCATCGCGCTGGACAAGCTGCACAACCAGGGCCTGCAACAGGCCATCGTGGTGGTGCCCGAGCGGTCCATCGGCGGCAGCTTTGCCGACGAAGCCTTGACCCGGTTTGGCTTCTACTGGGACTGGCAAGTGGCCCCGCAGTGGAACCTATGCAATGCGCCGGGTGGGGATGAACCCCGCGCGGCCAAGTCCAAAGTGGACGCGGTGCGCCAGTTCCTGGCCAGCAGCGACAAGCTGCTGGTCTGCACGCATGCGACCTTCCGTTTTGCCGTGGAAGCGATGGGCATCGAAGCTTTCGACAACCGCTTGATCGCCA
>JAYVUH010000067.1:0-2277 GCA_043788115.1 Burkholderiales bacterium | reverse complement strand
ACAGGTCATCATCGAAAACAAACCTGGTGCTGGCGGCACGATCGGCGCGGACATCGTGGCGAAAGCCCCCGCCGATGGTTACACGCTGACCATTGGCACATCGAGTAATCATGCCATCGCTAAGAGTCTCTATAAGAAGCTTCCGTACGATCCGGTGAGTGACTTTGCGACGATCTCGATGCTGGCCGCGTCACAAAACATCGTGGTGGTCAATGCAGATCTTCCTGTCAAAAACGTCAAGGAACTCGTCGCCTATGCGAAGGCCAATCCGGGCAAGCTCAACTTTGGCTCAAGCGGCAACGGTACCATTTCGCATCTGACTGGCGAAATGTTCAACACTCTGAATGGCATTGCGATCACCCACATTCCCTACAAAGGCAGTGCGTTTGTATTTCCAGATCTAATGTCCGGCCAGATTTCGCTGATGTACGACAGCACGATATCGATCGGTCCGTTGGTGAAGTCGGGCAAAGTGCGCGCGCTGGCCGTCACGGGGCCACGCCGATCCGCGCAGTATCCGGATTTGCCGACGGTGGCTGAATCAGGCTTCAAGGATTTTTCGTCGACCAACTGGTTTGGCCTATTCGCGCCCGCCGCAACGCCCAGCGACATACTCACGCGCCTTCACGCGGCCACCAGAAAAGTCATGACGAGTCAGGAGATGGTCGATAGGTTTGCCTTGCAGGGGGCGGACGTAATTGCCAATCGTCCGGAAGAAGCGTTGGCGATGCTCAAAGCTGACATCGCCAAGTGGGCCGAGGTTGCCAGAGCCTCCGGGGCGAAGATCGATTAGGGGCACAACCGCTACATCGGTCGTGGGCTTATGTGCCCAGCACCGCAGGCGACCTTGATTGACGTTCGTCGCAGCGCGGCACATCGTTTATTTCCGCAGTTCGCCGCTCTTGATCAATCGCGCAACATCGTCTGCGCCACCGACGAGTACACCTTTCACAAACACCATCGGAAAGGTCGGCCAGCCACACCACATCTTAAGCGCATTGCGGCGACGCCAGTTGTTGAAATAGCTGCCGTACTCCAGGTAATGGTAAGTGATGCCCACTTCGTCGAGCGCCTTGCGGGCGCGTTTGGGCATGGGGTTTTGTGCCATACCGACCACCACGATCGTATGTTGTCCGATCGCGCCCTGTACCTCCTGAATGATGTCCAGATGCAAGTTGGCGATCTTGTCACGGATGGCGGGATGGATCTGTGCGTCATCGAGAATCTGGCGGTTCATGCGTGGCTCCTGTGGGACGTCAGCGAATCGGTGGGTAAGGTGAGCGCCGAAGACAATTGGACAAACTCCCGTATTGACGGGCGTCTTCAGCCATTATTGCCCCAAGATGCCCGTCAATCGGCGAGTTTAGATTTCTCCTAAACCCGCATTGCCGCTGCCATGCGCGCGTGCTCGGCGATGATACGCGTGGTCGTGTCGGCATCCGGTGTCAAATGCGTGGCACCACGATCGTACGTGCCGCCGAGCAAGATGCCGTCTTCGCGCGGAAACATATAAAGCAGGCCGTCACCACCGCCGGCGCCGCCGTGGGTGATGTAGTCGATGCGCCCATCGCGCGGTACGAACACCAGCTGACCGCGAATCGGGGTGAGCTCGTCGTCGCCGAACAGCGCCTTGGCGCCAAAGCCGGTGCAGTTGAAGATCACTGGCTCGTCGAGGGTGAGCAATTCATCGCGGCTGTGCATTTCGCGGGCGATGATTTGCCCGCCGGCCTCGCGGAATTCTTGCATCAGGCGCGGCAGGAAGATCGCGGGCTCAATCAGCATGGTCAAAAAGCGCAGTACGTGCTTGGCCGGAAACGGGTGCTCATCAGGATTGAGTTCGGCATAACCGGGAAACAGGGTCGGCCAGCGGTCAAGATATGACGGACGCGTCCGCTCGTTGAGGGCATCGAGCAGAAAATAGTTCTCCTTCCACGACACGCCATAGGTGGCACCCACTATTTTTTCAAAGGTCGCATGTGAAATCCGCAACGCTTCGTCGAACTGTTGACTGAAGGCGGGCGTTTCCATCGCCGTGCGCGCCACACTGGTTGGCGCCCATTGGCCGCCCGCAACGTCAGAAGTCGTGTACGGCGGAAGCTCCTTAGCAAAGATGGTCACTTGCCAGCCGCGCTGCTGCAGTAATCGCGCAGTGGTCAGCCCCATCACGCCACAGCCGAGTACGACGGCGCGTTTGTCAATCAGGTCCGGGAGTTCGCGCACGGCTAACGCCGATGACCCCCATGACATGGTGATGCCTCCGCCACCGTGTCCATAGTT
>JAYVUH010000066.1:0-5259 GCA_043788115.1 Burkholderiales bacterium | reverse complement strand
GGCGCGTCGCGCGAAATAAGCGCCAAGTGTTCGAGGGTATCGCGTGACGGCGACTCGGTGTCGACGATCACCACATCGGGCGCCCATTTGTTCACCGCGTCGTAAAGCTCCAGTGGATTTGCCAACTGCGACACCACTTCGAAGCCATTGACAATCAAGGCAGCACGTACGCTCGCTGCACGATCCGGGTCGTCGTCAACGAGCAGCACGCGCAATGCAAGCGCCTGGGATTTTTTCTTGGGCATTTCGATAGAGCATGCAAACGCTGTGCCAAGACTTCGTTCTCGATCGACTATCATGGCACCATGTCTATAAACTCCGCCATCATCCTGTTCGCCCACGGCTCGTCCGACCCGACGTGGGCCACACCATTTGAGAGCATCCGTGCCTCAGTCGCGTCGCGTGTCACCGTGCCGGTTGCGCTTGCCTATTTGGAGCGTATGGCTCCCTCGCTGGATGAATCCATTGCGCAGCTGAAGGCTAGTGGGAATAGCGAAGTGACGCTGATTCCCGTATTCCTGGCAGTCGGCGGCCATATGCGCAACGATTTGCCAGTGATCGTGCGCGAAGCCGCGACAAAACATGATGTAAAGATTGTTGTACGTGCCACCATTGGGGAGTCTCACGAAATGATCGAGGCGATTGCGCGGTGGGTGACTGGGCAACCCGTTTGCGAAACTGCGAAGCCAAATTTTAAGCACAGGTCCTCAGACACTTTTGCCTTAAGCACTCCACCAACTAAAGACTTATGAAAACAATTGAATACACACTTACACACGAATCTCTCGACTACATTGAGCTCAACCACCTCCTCAAGCTGACCGGCTTCGCTGACAGCGGTGGCTCTGGCGGCGCGCTGGTGACCACTGGCGCGGTGAAAGTTGACGGACTGGTTGAGTTACGCAAGCGCAACAAGATTCGCGCGGGTCAGGTCGTTCGCATCGCCGACAGCGAGATACGGGTCGTTGGCAAAGCCACTGCGTAGGTCCCAATGGCACTGAAGGCCACCATTTTCAAAGCCGAGCTCGGCGTCTCGGATATTGATCGCGGCGTGTACGGCACTTTCCCGCTGACCATTGCCAGACATCCGTCGGAAACCGATGAACGCATGATGGTGCGCGTGCTGGCGTTTGCATTGAACGCGCATGAACGTCTCGAGTTTGGCAAGGGCATCTCCAGCGAAGTTGAACCCGCACTGTGGCGGCGCGACTTGACTGGCGCGATTGAGCAATGGATCGACGTGGGGCTGCCCGAAGAGCGACTACTGCGCCGCGCCTGCGGTAAGGCAACTGAAGTGACGCTCTACACGTACGGCGGTCGCGGCGTTGATATCTGGTGGCAGGCGAATGAACGCGATCTGCGTAAGCAAGAACGTTTGTCGGTGTTTGATGTGCCGCCAGAGGCCAGCCGGGAGCTCGCGCTGATGGCGGCGCGCTCGATGACGCTCAACGTCACGATTCAAGAGGGGCTGATATTCTTTTCAGACGCGAGCCGTGTTGTCGACGTCTTGCTGCGTACGCTGTTCGCGCGGCCGGGCTAAGAATCTTGTCCGACTGACCTACGTTTCGCTGGATCAGCAGACGAAAAAAAGCCGCCGAATGATTCGGCGGCTTTTTCGTTTCTACAATTGCCTAAGCGGCTTTCTGTCAGGCGTTACTTTGCGGCGAAGTTGCTGGCCTTCTTCCAGCCGCCCGGGGTACCGGCGCTTGGTGCGGCAGCTGGCAAGGGTTTGCCGACAAAGCCGGTCTTGCCATGGCTTGGTTTGCTAAACGCCGGCTTACCGAAGCTGGACTTCGAAAAGCTCGACTTGTTGCCGCCGCCTTCTTTGGACCATGAACCGGCACCCGCATTGCTACCGCCAGCGTTGCTGCTGCTGTGGTTACCACGCGGCGGGCCTTTGCGATTGAAGGTTTTGCCTGGCGGCTTGCGATCGAACACTTTTTGCTTTGGCTCGAGACCGTCAATGGTCGTGACCGGGATCAACTGCGTCGTAAAACGCTCGATAATTTTCACCTGAAAATTTTCACGCACATTGGCGAGTGAAATCGCGATACCGCTACGCCCCGCGCGACCGGTACGGCCGATGCGGTGAACATAGTCTTCGGCTTGACGTGGCAAGTCGAAATTGATGACGTGCGAAATACCCTGCACGTCGATGCCGCGTGCGGCTACGTCGGTAGCGACCAGCACACGCAAACGACCACGCTTCAGGTTTTCGAGCGTACGGGTACGCGCACCTTGTTTCATGTCGCCGTGCAATGCCGCTGCGGCGTGGCCCTGATTGATCAGGTCGAGCGCCAAATCATCAGCCGCGCGTTTGGTCGAGGTAAACACGATGGCTTGTTGTACGTCGGTGTCACGCAAGAGATGGTCGAGCAGACGATTCTTGTGCGACAGATCATCTGCATAGTGCAAACGCTGTTCGATATTTTCGTGGCGCGCCTTGCCGGAAATGTCGATCCGCACCGGGCTCTTCATCATGGTTGCCGCCATGCGCGAAATGTTGTCGTCAAGCGTCGCCGAGAACAACAGCGTCTGGCGGTCAGTTGGCACCTTCGCCACGACAGCGTCGATGTCATCCTTGAAGCCCATGTCGAGCATGCGGTCGGCTTCGTCAAACACCAGCATCTCCAGGCGCGACAAATCAACGCGACCTGACTGCATTTGATCGAGCAAACGGCCCGGGGTGGCGACCAGAATGTCAACGCCGGCTTTCAGCATACGGTTTTGCAATGGGTAGGGCATGCCACCGACGATCGAGACGGTGCGGACGCGCTTCATTTTGCGGCCGTACGTTTCGGCTGCCTTGGTGACTTGCATTGCGAGTTCGCGCGTTGGCGTCAGCACCAGCACGCGCGGCCCGTTGCCGACAACCTTGTGCGGCTCAGCCAGCAATTGCAGTGCAGGCAGCATGAACGCTGCGGTCTTGCCGCTTCCGGTTTGTGAAGAAACGAGGACATCGCTGCCGGCGAGCACTTCAGGAATCGCGCGCGTCTGCACATCCGTCGGATCGGTATAACCGCTCATGACGATGGCGTCGAGCAGGGCTTTGTTCAAGCCGAGTGTTTCAAATTTCATTTTCAACTTTCAATCGTGACCGCCCTGCTGTTGTTGCCGCAATCGGCAACGCCGCAAGGCGTTCGTTACGCGACCATCATTGGTCGCAAAAAGCGGCACAGCAATACCAACGCACTCCAACATTCGGAGTTGCGAAGAGTCACGATTCAAGGAGCTAATCGCGGTTGATGCGCCAACACCGGCACCAACCTATATGCGATTCGAGAGGGGCAGCGTGTCGATGACAACGCGGCCCAAAAAGAGAAAAGCGGGGCGGGGGACGATGAACGTAGGTGTTACAAAACTGCAGCGATATTGCGATCGCGGTTCTACTGAACTTTGTTATTACCGTTGCATTACCGTTGCGAGGCAACACAATCAAGCCTTGTTGCAGCGCACAACACGCATTCTACGTGACAGTCTTTGATAACACCAGAAAAAACTTGTGAAATTTCATACAGATAGCTTGAAGGCCGACCATCGGGCGGTATCTAACTGGCAAAGACTATATCTGGCGCGGCGTTTGAGCTATTTTTGCCTGTAAAGCCCCGTCCTTCCTTGTGGTTTGACTGTGACGATTGCTCACTATTCGATCATGCAGGTGGGTGATTTTCAGGCTGACGGTCTTTTCGAAGCAAGCCGGAAAGAACGCATGAACCAGAGCAGCAAACGCAGCACCGAATAGCGCGCCGGCGAAACTCAGCGCGACCGCCAGGTGCTGCCAGTAGGTTTCGCCGACGCTGGCGGGGTGCTCGGTGAAAAATTTGTTCAAGGGCGGCTTCCGAAAGAGAGGGTAGCTCGACTAGTCGAGGTGCAACCGGCAGTTTATCGGCCATAGCGCGCAAAGAGTTTGCCAATTCTTCGCCAAAATTGCATATTATGAGAACTACCTTCTATCTATCTCACTATTAATGGAAATTTTAACTCTTGATGCCTTCGACAAGCGAATTCTAGAAACACTACAGGAGGACGCCTCGATCAGCCTAGCCGCACTCGCCGCCACCGCCAAGCTATCTCCAACGCCGACATGGCGGCGGGTACAGCGAATGGAAGCCGCGGGCGTCATTCGGCGACGGGTAGCGCTGCTTGATGCGAGCAAGATCAATCTGGGCGTGACTGTCTTTGTCGGCGTCAAAACCAATCAACACAATCAGGCCTGGCTGGATCGCTTCGCCAAGGCAGTCAGTGACGTTCCAGAAATCGTCGAGGTCTATCGCATGAGTGGCGACCTCGACTACCTGCTACGGGTGGTGGTCCCAGACATCGCCGGCTATGACGCGGTCTATCGACGTCTGATCAATTCCATCGAACTGGCGGACGTAAGTTCCAGCTTTGCCATGGAGCAAATGAAGTTCACCACCGCACTGCCGCTCGACTACGTCTAATACCTACATGCGCAGTTAGCCGGCGTGGTCCAATCGGATTGTTCGGCATAATCAATCGAGCGATATTGCCGATGATGCCCCTCGCGGCTGCTGACTTTACGAGTAGCCCGTACGAAACGATGATGCCCATGCCGACCCTTCGAATCCTCACGCTAGCCTTAGCGGCGATTGCGACGCTAACCGCTTGCGCCCCACTCAACAAACTTCCGACCACAACGGATGCGAAGGTTACAGCGGCTAAAGTGCCGGCGACACCGACAACACCGACGATGCCGACGGTCCCGGGCGCAACGGCGACGGCGGCTGCAGCCGCCACGCCACCCGTCCCGATTCCCGGGCCGGGTGAGCCGCGCCGCTACGCAGACGTCGTCACCAAGGACGCCATGTCGTCTCGGGGCATGTTGATCTATCACCGGGTAAAAGACCGCCACCTGTTTGAGATACCGGAAAAACTGCTTGGTCGCGACCTGTTGTGGTCCGCCGAGATTTCGCAGGCTAGTGCGGGCGGCGGATTCAACGGACTGCCGCTTGGCTACCGCGTGCTGCGTTTTGAACGCGTCGAGAACCGCATCCTCCTGCGCTCTGTGTCTTACCAAAACCGCGCGATCGGCGACATCAAGGCGGCCGCCGACGCCGTTGATCTCGCCCCGATCGTGATGGCCTTCCAAATCGAAGCCGAAGGCAACGAACGATCAATGGAACTCCGCGCTGAAGAAAAGGCGGCGTTGGAGAAGGCGGCGAACGAGAAAGCAGACAAGCAAAAAGCCGACAAGGACAAGTTCTTCAAGGAATCTGCCGAGCAGCTGCGTGCGGAAGT
>JAYVUH010000065.1:0-9610 GCA_043788115.1 Burkholderiales bacterium | reverse complement strand
GTCGAGGCGCTCCTTGATATTCACCGAGTAGGCGGTTTGTTGCAGCCGCGTGCCCATTTGTTCGGCAATCGACATGAACAAATTGTTGAACACCTCGAGCAGGACCGGGTCAGGCTTTGATACGCCGGTGTCGTCCTGCCTGAGACGGCCGGCTGGTGCTGAGACGCGGCGCAAGACCAACGCACCTTGCGCGGAGAGCTCCGCGCGCCAACCAGGTTCAACCACGGTGGTGGCGTTGTCATCCACGATAATCGCCGGCCCATCGACCTGCTGCCCGGGCGCTAGCGTTGAGCGGTCGAAGACGTCGGCCAGATGAGTCTCGCCGGAAGAGGACATCGGGACTTGTGAAACAGGTGATTGCGGTCCCATCGCGATTGCCGGGATGTGGGCGACCGCCGAGACGGTTTGCAATGATTTTCCAGCCGCCTCAACCGAGACTGCCTCAACGATCAAACCGCGTCCTTTCATCAGAAAGCTGAAGCGTGCTTTGTACGCCGCCTCAAATGCGGCTTGCATCGTGGGTAGATCACCAAACGCTACCGGCAACGCCGAATCTGTCCCGAGATATTTCAAATGTACCCGTTGTGAAACAGTGATGCGGTCAGACGCCACGCCCTGCGCCGCGACTTCGACCTGAGCGTCGCGTGCCAGTACGGCGAGCTGACGCTCGATCAGGCTCAACGTGTCGCCGGACAGGGGTAAGTCGGTCGCCTCTTCGCGCATAGCCACAATATCGGCCAGACCCATGCCATAGGCGGACAGCACTCCCGCCAGCGGGTGGATGTAAACCGTTGCCATGCCCAATTGATCAGCCACCAAGCAGGCATGCTGTCCACCAGCGCCGCCAAAACACTGCAACGTGTACTCGGTGACATCATGGCCGCGTTCAACCGAGATGCGTTTGATCGCGTTGGCCATATTGGCGACCGCAATCTGTAGAAAACCCTCAGCGACTTCGGCGCCTGAATGCGGCTTGCCGGTGGCCCCCGCGACTTCGACTGCCAACGCGTCAAACTCGTGACGTACGATGTCAGTGTCGAGCGGCGCATCACCCGTTGGCCCGAACACCTTCGGGAACCAATCGGGTTGTATCTTGCCCAGCATGACGTTGCAATCGGTCACCGTCAGCGGGCCGCCGCGCCGGTAGCACGCAGGGCCCGGGTTAGCCCCGGCGCTGTCAGGACCAACCTGAAAGCGCGCGGTATTTCCCATTGCGTCGAAATGCAGAATAGATCCGCCGCCGGCGGCGATGGTGTGGATAGCCATCATCGGTGCGCGCATGCGAACGCCGGCCACCTGGGTTTCAAATTCGCGCTCAAGCTGACCGGCAAAGTGCGACACATCGGTGGACGTGCCGCCCATGTCAAAGCCGATCACTTTTTTGAAGCCAGCCGCTAATGCGGTCTGCGTCATGCCGATGATGCCGCCGGCCGGGCCGGACAAGATCGCGTCCTTACCCTGAAAACGGGCAGCGTCGGTGAGGCCCCCGTTTGATTGCATGAAATAAAGCCTGGTGCCGGGCAGTTCAGTCGCGACCTGCCCGACGTAGCGACGCAAGATCGGCGACAGGTAAGCATCAACCACCGTCGTATCGCCGCGCGAGACGATTTTCATGACCGGACTGACTTCGGATGAAACCGACACCTGCGTGAAGCCGGTCTCGCGGGCGATAGCGGCGACTCGCGCCTCATGTTGGCGAAAGCGGTAACCATGCATCAACACCACGGCGACCGCACGATAGCCGCGCTGCCAAGCGTCATCGAGTGCCCGACGGGCGGCAGGTTCGTCGAGCGGCGCAATCACCTCGCCATGCGCGCCGATGCGCTCATTAATTTCGATCACTTCGGAATACAGCAACGCCGGGAGACGGATGTCCATGTCAAAAATACGTGGCCGGTTTTGGTAGGCGATGCGTAATTGATCGCCGAACCCCTTGGTGATAGCGAGCAGGGTTTTTTCACCCCGGCGTTCCAGCAGTGCATTGGTTGCCACCGTCGTACCCATCTTGACCGCTTCGATTTGCTCGACCGGAATCGGCGCGTCGCTGGCAATACTCATGAGTTGTCGGATGCCGGCAATGGCGGCGTCCGGATAGGCCGGGGCGTTGTCCGACAGCAGCTTGGCGGTGACCAGCGCGCCATCAGGTTGTTGGGCGACGATATCGGTGAACGTACCGCCGCGGTCAATCCAGAATTGCCAGCGTGCGGTGGAGGGCGTGGTCATGGCGTAAGTTTACTGTGTGCCCGGCACCGGCGGCCCTCGCGGTCAACAACAAGTCGGGTGGGTACCGCATAATGTTGCCAACCTGATTGTATGAGCCGCCATGTACTCCACGCCACTATCCCTGTCGACCGATACCCATTTCGAGCTGCCCTCATTTCTTCACGAAGCGGGCGCGGACAACCCTTGGTCGCACGCAAATTTGGGCGGGCGCGATATTCACAGTTTTCTCGACGCGCCGGTGTTCGATACCAGCGGCAATCTGTGGCTGGCAGATACACCGTTCGGTCGCATCTTTCGCGTCACACCGACCGGTGAGTGGGACCTGATCACCAAGTACGACGGCTGGCCTAGTGGTCTGAAATTTCATGCTGACGGACGCTTGTTTATCGCCGATCAGCGCCACGGAATATTGCAGTTTGATGTGAGTCTGAGAAAACTGTCGCCGGTCGTGACGCACTATGTTGGTCAGCGGTTTCTGGGCGTCCGCGACCTCGTGTTTGCGAGCAATGGGGATTTGTTTTTTTCGGACGCCGGCCAGAGCGGCTTGCAGGCAGCCGATGGCGCGTTGTACCGCCTGAAGGCGAACGGAGAACTGCATCGATTGGCGGGCGGTATTCCCGGCCCGACCGGTGTCGCGCTGTCGGTTAATGAAGAAACGGTGCTCATCGGCGTCGCGGGTGATAACGCGATCTGGCGCGCACCACTCGTGGAAGGCGGCGTGTCCAAAGTCGGCCGCGCGATTCAGTTGTCGGGTGGATTTGGTGCGATGGCCGGCCCCGGCGGCATTGTGACAGACAGCGACGACAATGTATTTGTCGCACACAACGGCATGGGCTGTGTGTGGATGTTCGATAAACGCGGCGAACCGAAGTACCGTGTCGATTCATCGCGTGGCGATTGGATCAGCGGGCTCACGCTCGATCCTTCAGACCCCCGCACCATTGTGATCACCGAAGCGCAGACTGGCGTGCTGTTGAAAGCCAGCCTGCCGATGTATTGAGACGCCATGAGCGTTGACGAAAAACTTCCCGACGGCGCGTTCGATAATTTCCGTAACGAAATGAGTTACGGCGACTACCTGAAACTTGATCAGTTGCTGTCCGCCCAGCACCCGCTGTCGGCCGAGCCAAACGAATTGCTGTTCATCATCCAGCATCAGGCCACCGAGCTGTGGATGAAGATGGTATTGGCGGAGTTGCTCCGGGCGCGCGATTGCATCAAACGTGAAGACCTGTCGCCCGCCTTCAAAATGATGGCGAGAGTGTCGCGCATCATGAACAACCTGATTCAATCGTGGGACATTCTGGCGACCCTGACGCCGACCGAGTATTCAGCCTTCCGCGACACGCTGGCGAAGGCGTCTGGGTTCCAGTCACACCAAAACCGTATGCTGGAGTTTGTGTTCGGCAACAAGAACCGCGCGATGTTGAAGCCATTCGCGCACCAGCCCGATATCCACGCCCAACTCATCGAACTGCTGGAGTCTCCCTCCATCTACGACGAAGCCAATCGATTGCTCGCGAAACGGGGCTTCACGTTGGACGCATCGGCGGTGGAGCGGGATTGGTCGGCGCAGTACGTGGCCAACGACAGTGTCGCCGCTGCCTGGGCGCAGGTGTATGCCAATACCAAAGAGCATTGGGATCTGTATGAGCTGGCCGAGAAACTCGTCGATCTCGAAGACTACTTCCGCCAGTGGCGCTTCCGGCACGTCACCACGGTTGAGCGCGTGATTGGCTTCAAGCGCGGTACCGGGGGCACCTCGGGGGTTTCGTACCTGCGGGAGATGGTCAACATACGTCTGTTCCCCGAACTTTGGGATATCCGCACGGCGCTTTAGTGACGGACTTGCCCTTGCCAAGCCGCAACGCGAAGCGTAGTGTGATTGCCCAACCACAACATCCCGGAGGGCAGCATGGCAAAGAAAACCACAAAGGCAACAAAACCGGCCGCAGCGTCGGTCTACAAGGTCATTGAGATCGTTGGCACCAGCAAAGTTTCTTGGGCGGATGCGGCGAAGACTGCAGTCGCGACTACCGGCAAGTCGTTGCGTGATCTGCGCGTCGCAGAAGTGACCAAGCTTGACGTAAAAATCGGCAAGGGCGGCGAGGTTGTCTTTCGCGCGAAGATGAGCATCTCGTTCAAGTACCACGCGGACTAGCCGAGCAGCGCGCGGTTGGCCGTGCGCCGTCGGCGCTGTTCTATCTCATTCCATTTCCAAACCATTAATCATTAACGGAGTAGCCCGCCATGGAGCGTAGCGCAATGCAAGACGGTGCTTGTGTGGTGACCGCCCTGCGCGTCGCTTCAATACGCTGCGCTTCTTGCAGGCTACTGGTGTTGAATTTGAATCATTAATGGTCCAATGAATTAGAAATCGAATCAGAGGTTCCCTAGATCGGAATGAAAACGACGGCGTCGTCGCCCACCACCGTCGACCACTCCCGAATGCGCCAGTGCGTGACGAGACCGTGTTTGACGTATGGGTCGGTGAGGGCAAACGCTTCGGCCGCCGCTGCCGTCTCGCCCTTGAAGATCAGCACGGCACCGTCAACCGGATTTGCCAGCGCGCCTGCCAGAAACAAGTCGCCGCGGGCTTTCGCTTCCCGCGCCAATGCGATGTGTTCGGCGCGGAACGGAATGCGGCGCTCAACGTAATCGGGAACGACATCGTATATCAGCAAGAAATGTTTCATCGCGGTGTCGCCAACGCGGTGACAATCGTTTCAACGACACGCTTTCCCGGTGGCGTCCAGGGCGCGATCAATTCAAAATGACCTGATTCGTCGAGTGTGACCAGGGTGACCATTTCCCCTTTGGCTTTAGCGCGTTCGCGGTGGCGCAACGCATGCGCAGGCGCGGCGATGCCGTCGTAGACACCGCTGATCAGCGTTTGTGGAACACCCAGCGGCAACAAGGGCGTGATGGACGTGTCGCGATACGCGTTGTCCTTGCGATCCTTGGTATTGATCAACAGATCGACCGTATCGTTGCCACACGCGTGAGCGGACGCGGCCTTCGCGTATTGCAAATCTGGTAGGGCGGCGATACCGATGGTGGCACGGATCGGCAGTGGTGTTGTCGAAAAAAGTGGCGAGTCTGCGGGCAACCGGGCGCGTGCTGCGATCCACATGGCGAGGTGGCCACCTGCCGAGTGACCGGTGGTGACGACACGGGTCAAATCGAGTTGATACCTCGGCGCAAGTTCGCGCAGCTTATCGGTGGCGGCGGCGACATCGCCGAACGTATCTGGATACGGCGAGAACTTGTCGGCTTTGGTGCCGACGCGGCGGTAGGTGATGCTCCATACCGCGACACCTTTCTGGCGCAGCGCATCGGCCAGGAAAGTGACGAGTTCCGGCCCCGGCAAATCGGCCCGCCAGCAGCCGCCATGAATCAGGATCGCCAGCGGGTGCTGTTGCGTGGTGGCCGATGGCGTGATATTCGGTAACCACAGTTCGCCGTATTGATCGGCATGCGCACCGTAAGCGATCTTGTGTGTCGGTGACGGTCGATCCGGCCGCTCGAGAATGTCTTTGAAGGTAAGCGTTTGTGCGGAAGCGGCGGTCATGAGCAAGGCCGTTGCAATCGCACCGATGGCGCGGATGAACTGAATCTGGAGGATGGGCATAGTGTAGGTGTAGACATCAAACACAAGGAAGGGCGGGCGTTTTGGAGCATTATTGGCTGAAAGTAGCCGTCAAATGGCGAGTTTTAATTCGACATCATAGGTTGTGCAGAGTGGCGACTCGCAAAGACATTTGCACTGATGCCATACAGCGCCGCCAGCGCTCTCGGATGCATCACGTCGGCGGTCGTGCCGATTTCGACGTGGCCTGTGCGTGAGATGGTGAGTGCTCGATCCATTGCGCCACGACACACCCGCTCGGCGTGCTCCGGGTCGTGCGTGGTGAAAATGACAGCGACGCCGCGTGATTTGAGCGCGACGAGTGCGTCGAGTACCTGCAGTCGATTGCCGAAGTCCAAACTCGCTGTCGGCTCGTCGAGCAACAGACACTTCGCTTCTGACGCCAACGCGCGCGCGATCAGCACCAGTTGGCGCTCGCCGCCAGACAGTTCGGCAAAATCGCGTTCGGCGAAATCGGTCATCGAGACTTGTGCGAGCGCGTCGATTGCAATCCGCCGATCGCGGGAACCGGGCCGACCAAGCCAGCCCAAGTGCGGTGCTCGCGCCATTTCAACGACAGCGATCACGCTGAAATTGAACAAGCTGGCGGCGACCTGTGGAACGTAGGCAACCCGTCGTGCAATATCGGCGGCACTCATCGCAGCGACCGACTGCCCATCCAGTTCAATGTGCCCGGCCAACGGTTCGAGCAGCCCCAGCACGGTGCGGAACAGGGTGGTCTTGCCGCTGCCGTTGGGACCGAGAACGGCGAGCGCTTGGCCGGCGGTGATGTCGATGGAAATTCCTGAAGCGATCGTACGCCGCGGATAGCCGATCGACAGATCGCGTAGCGAGATCAAGCTCATCGCGCCTGCCGGAAGGTCGCCGCCATCAACCACAGAAATACTGGCGTGCCGATCGCCGCGGTCAATACACCCGGCGGAATCTCGATTTGCGCGACGCTACGCCCGATGGTGTCGACCACCAGCATGAACGTTCCGCCCAGCAGCATTGATACCGGTAGCAGCCGCGAAAACTCGGCACCGACCAGCAACCGCACGGCGTGCGGCACCACCAAGCCGACCCAGCCGACGATGCCGCAGATGGCAACTGATGCGGCCGTCATCAATGTTGCGCAGACAATGACGATCAGCCGCAAGCGAGGCGTGTCCTGGCCGAGGGCGCGGGCCTCGTCGTCCGGTAGTGCCAGCAAATTGATGCGCCACCGGAGTGCGAACAACGGCACGCTGGCGAGCAGAATGACGGGTAGCGCAACGGACAGATCATTTCTGGTGACGCTGGCAAAGCTACCGAGCAGCCAGTAGGTGATCGCAGGCAGCTGGTTGTATGGGTCGGCAAGATATTTGGTGAGCGCAATGCCGGCGCCGAGCAGTGAGCCGATCACAATGCCGGCCAATACCAGCGTCAATACCGGGTCATGTGCGCCGGGTTTTGATGCAAGGCGATTGCCAATGACGTAAATCGCGGCGACGGCGACCAGCCCGCCAGCAAAGGCGAACCCCGCAACGGCCGTTACGGGAACAGCGAGAAAAATCGCCAGCACCGCGCCGAGCGCAGCACCGCTCGACACGCCGAGGATATCGGGCGACACCAGCGGATTGCGAAACAGGTTTTGATAGGCCGCGCCCGCTGCTGCGAGTGCCGCACCGACGGTGAACGCAGCGACAATGCGAGGTGCGCGGATATCCGCGACGATCGAATAGGTGCTGGATGGCTCTGCCTTCGAGCCGAGCATCGCCGCAAGCACACTGAATACCTCGCCCACCGGGATGTGCATTTGGCCAACCAGCATCGCCGCCGAGATGACTGCGACACCTACCACGCTGGAGGTGGCGAGTACCATTCGGTAGGCATTGGTCGATATGATTCTCATCTGCGAAGTATATCGACTGACTTACACCCAACGCCTCGATTGGAATCGATTCGGGTAGCCAATGACCGCTACAATTCATGTCGCCGCGCTGCGGCTGAGGCGATACCCAACAACAGGAGACCGGGAGAATGTACGATTTATCAAGACGGTGTTCTGCGGCCGTGGCATTAATTGCCCTTGCGCTGAGCGGCGGCAATGCCGCAGCGCAAAGCAACGTCGGCAATGAGATTCGTATGGCGACGACCACCAGTACCGAGGCGTCCGGGTTACTCGGCGTATTGCTGCCACTGTTCGAAAAAGACTCCGGTATCAAGGTGTGGGTTGTTTCCGTCGGCACCGGTCAGGCACTAAAGCTAGGCGAGCGCGGTGACGTCGATATTGTCTTGGTGCACTCGCGCCCGGATGAGGACAAGTTCATGGCGCAGGGCTTCGGTAGCGTGCGGCGCGACGTGATGTACAACGACTTCATCATCGTCGGGCCCAAGGCCGATCCGGCAGGTGTACGTGGACAGCGCAGCGCGGCGTTGGCGCTCAAGGTGATTGCTGAAAAACAGCAAAAATTTGTTTCGCGCGGCGACGATTCCGGTACCCACAAAAAGGAACTCGTGCTTTGGAAGGAGGTGGCGATAAGTCCGAAGGGCGGTTGGTATGTCGAGGCCGGTCAAGGCATGGGGGAGGTATTGGCCATGTCGGGCAATTTGCGTGCCTACACGCTGAGTGATCGCGGGACGTTCCTTGCCTACCGCGGTCGTGTGGGGCTTGATGTCGTTGTCAGCGAAGTGCCGGGTTTGTTCAATCCTTACGGTATCATGCCGGTCAATCCCGCCAAGCATCCGCACGTCAAGCATGACCTCGCCGTGAAACTCGCTGACTGGATCGTGTCCCCTGCGGGCCAAAATGCGATTCGCTCGCATAAAGTCGAAGGCCAATCGCTGTTTACGCCTGGCGTTCCGCCAAACTGAGCCGTTGAGCTAAGGAGCCGCTTCGTTGGAACTCTCAACGGCTATTGCCGAATCGTTTCGTCTGCTGTTCAGCTTCGACGCGAAGCTATGGAACATCATCGGCGTGTCGATGAGGGTTTCGCTGACGGCATTGCTGATCGCCACACCACTGGCGGTTGCATTGGGATTTTTTCTGGCGACGGTTCCGTTCCGCGGCCGTCGTCTCTGCGTTATCGTGCTGCAGAGTTTCTTGAGTTTCCCGACTGTGGTGGTTGGGCTGGTGCTCTATGTGCTGTTGGCGCGCAGCGGCCCGCTCGGTGAGTGGGGGTTGCTCTACACACAAGAGGCGATGATTGCGGGACAGGCGATGATTGCCTTCCCGGTGCTGGCCGCATTCACGCTGGCCGCCGTGCAGGGGGTAGACCGCATCGTTCGCGAGACGGCGCTATCGCTCGGCGCATCAAGGCTGCGCGCGTCGCTGACGACTTTGTTTGAAGTTCGCTTTGCGGTGATGGCGGGGGTCTTTAACGGCTTTGGCCGCGTGATCTCGGAAGTCGGCTGCGCGATGATGGTGGGTGGCAATATCGCCGGACTCACCCGCAGCATCCCGACCGCGATTTCGTTGGAAACAGCGAAGGGTGAATTCGCGCAAGGTATCGCGTTGGGGTTTGTGCTGATCGTATTGGCGCTCGGCATCAATGCCCTGCTGAACTATTTTCAAGGTGAAGGCGGCATGAAATGAGCGCGCTGCTACTCGTCCAAACATTGAAAAAAACCTTCGGCGAGCGAAACTTGCTCGACTTGTCTGAACTCAGCCTGGAAGCGGGCAAGATTTACGTGCTGACAGGTGACAATGGCAGCGGAAAATCAACGTTACTGAAAATACTCGCGGGGCTGGAGTCGGCGGATGAATTGCGCATGCGC
>JAYVUH010000064.1:0-11202 GCA_043788115.1 Burkholderiales bacterium | reverse complement strand
CCCCCGATGACGTGCTTTTGCACAAACGCCGACACGTCGGCATCGGATGCGTTATCCGGCGCCGTAATGCGGTATTTAGCGCCGGACGGCGATGAGATTTCGAATTCAGCCATTAGCGTGGATTAACCCGTTGAATGCCCCAACCCGGCGGTAATCCTTGGCCGGGAAATTGTCCGGCAAAGGGATCGCCACCCTGTGAGGGCTGCGCATAACCTTGACCTTGGAACTGTGTGCGCGAGTCGTTCGGGTGCGCCTGTTCGTTTGCCCGACCGCCATAAGCCCGGTCAAAATGATACTTGATCCGGCTTTTGCTTTCTTCGGTTTGCCGCATGATGTTGTTGAGCGATTCTTGCATTGCTTCGTAGGACTGCGCCTTATCGAGGCTATCGAGCGTATTCTGCAACAGCTTGTGCTCGCCCTCGGTGACTGAACCCAGCGCGCCGCCGGTTTTGGACGCATCACGCATGGTTTGGAGGGTCGAAAAGCCAACTTTCGATTTGAGCGTGTCGAGCTTGGCTTGCGCGTTTGCCGCGTCACTGCCCGGCATATTTGGGAATTTTCCCTTGATCCCGGTATTGCCTGCAAGGCCAGGATGGTCGCGCACCTCCTTGGCGGCGAGCTGCAATTCGTTGAGCTGCTGTTGCGTATAGGACATTGTGCGCTCGTCGCCCTGCATACGCTGGACGGTTTTTTCATCGGCGGGCGCGCCTGGAATTTGCTCCATGCGCATACGGCCATCAGGCCCGGTAAAACGATGATAGCCCGGCGGCGTCGTACCGTAGTCAACCTTACCGCCGGCTACTCCGGCCTGCGCGTTGTTCTTGTTGATCTCAGAACGCGTCAGATCCTGCTTGAGCTGATAATCAGGCTGCTGCCGCTGAATTTCCTGCATGAGCAGTTGTTGCGCCATCTTAGGATCACGTAACGCAAGCGATTTAAACAGCTCTGGCGTGACGGCCGCGCCGCCCTGCTGTGCCATTTGGATGAGGCCGGTTGCCGGGGATGGCTGGTCGGGTGCAGCGCCGAGTGCTGCAGCAGGTTGGGCGAGGTTGGCGAAGTTGACGCCCTGGCCTTGATCGTCGATTTGAGCCGCCGCAGCGCCGGCAGCCGGGGCACTATAGGCCATCACGCTCGGCAGCCAATCCGCTTCCTTTGGGTTCTTGCCCGACTGCATGCTGGGGTGTCTGCTAATGTTGTCAGGCGAAATTTTGTGATCTGCTTGCAACTTGGCCAATAGCTGCGCCATCGCCGCGCGCGCCTTGTCAGACACTGGCTCGCCTTCGTTGCCGGTCATAGCAACGGCCAGACTGGTGTCATCGAGATTGGTGCCATTGCTATGACCTTTAGTGTGATAGGCCACGGCCGATGGGTTTTGCAGCCGATACGTATCGCCGGTATTGCGATCGACCGCGTAATGATAGCCTTTGGTGGTCTGGCTGTATTTGGCGAGATTTTCCGGCGTGATATCACCGGTGGCGTCATGGGCAATAATGCGTGAGATTCCGCTCGGATCGCGCTGCCCACCGGGACCGCGCATGCGGCCGCCGGTTAGGTCATTGATGCTAAACGGCGCTGGCGTTACAGCTTCCGGCTGTGCTGGTGGCTGGATCATGACGCCAGTCAGGGGCGGCATCGGCGTTACGCCAGTTGGTGGCGCACCGAGGCTAATTAAACCCTTGGACTGCGCCATCATGCTGGGGCTGAGTACGCGGGCCGATAGGTCCGGCGGCATGGCCCCCATGTTGGGACTCATCTCTGGCGCGGATGCCATCGGCATAGGGGGCCGAGCCGGCTGGACCGCCGGCTCGGCCCAACGGCCCACACCGTTGAAGTTCGACAACGGATTAGGAACGGTTGGCATCGGCGGCACGGGCGGTTGCTGCGCTAGATAGGCGTCATCGCCGGTGGCGACCGGGGAAGGCAGGGGTTGCGGGATTGACGGGAGATTCGTGTTATACGCCTGATCGAGCGGGATGCCCTGATCACCTGAGCCTGCGCCGCCGGTAAACTGCTCTTTGATATCGCGCGGGATTGATCCGCTGTTGGGAGACGTGAGCGGTGCTGCGGCAGGCGTTGCTGCCTGTTGAGCTTGTGCAGCCTTTGGTACGGCCGGGCCGGTGGCGCCACCAATTCCTTGGTTGCCCCACATTTTACCCATGATGTCGGCCATCGCCGCGCGCTGTTCTTTGGCGTCGGCACGCGCGCGATAATCATCATAGCCAGCGAGCGCTGCATCGCCCATCTGCGCAAGCCCTTGCGTCCAATGCTGGATCGGACGTTGCTTCATCGCGGCGGCTAATTGCGCGCGCGCTTCCCGGCGACGGCGCTCGAAATCCTCGTCATGCTGAACCGGATCGCTCGGCACGCCCGGAGCATACATGTCAACAAGATTGACCGCCATTTATAGAGCCCCGTAGTTGACCATTAGGTACCCATCAAGACGCTGCATGACGGCACGCGGTATGATTGCCTGAACCTCTTGCGCCATGACGCCGATTTCTGCGCGATCGCCGATGCGGTAGCCGTACCAGCCAAAGCCGCGTGGATCATCGCCAATGCGGATGATATCGCGCTTGAGGCGGCGATCCGAGATCCGAAATGCACCACCGATTAAACTCGATCCCAACCCAAATAACCCGCTCATTTTCGCGTTGTTCGCCTGCACCTGTGATTGATAATTTTGCTGCTGCATTTGATCAAAATGATTGTACTGCCCTGCCACATCAGTAGGGCGGATGTTGCCAGCCTGGTACTGCGAAAACTGCGGCGCATTGATCTGATTACCTCTGGTCAAAGCCGAGATTTCGTTGATCGGCTGATTACGGATCGTCATCATTTCCTGCAGGGCACGCTCGCGGCTCGTGTCCTGCGTTTGGAAGCTCTGCATATTTTCGCCGAATGCACGGTCCATTTCCGACCCAGCGCCCTGGATCATCTGCAGATTAGCGTCATTGCGCGATCTGTTCTGTAATGCGGTTGCCTCTCGGTAGGCATCCGAACCCTCAACGATTCCCTGATTGGCGAGCTGGGTCCGATTGGCCTCGGATGCCCGATCAAGTTGCGGGTCCATGTATTGGTGATACGTGTTGAGCGCCTGCTGACGATAGCCCTCGTAATCCTTGTTTAGCAACGATCGATCGACATTGGGCAGACCGTTGGTATTGACGGGGTTTGACAACGTGTCGTTGACGCGGCCGAGCTGAGCCAGCCCCATATTCGACATCTGCCGATTGAGAGAATTCTGCAGGTCATATTTTTCTTGTTCCGGCGCGCTGAATTGCGTTTTCGTCGTGAACGTCGGGACTTCAATCTGCTTGCCCTGAGCATCAACCGTGTACTGAGTTCCGCTGCGCGTAAACGACTGCGAGCCAAACGGGTTTGACTGTTGTGGGTTGTTCATCCACGTCTGTGCGATCGCGGTTCCGGTCTGCGCCTGTTGATCGGCTGCCGACGATACTTTGGGATCAGTTGGTGCTGGCGGTGATGGTGCGGAGCCCATGACGGTCCTTCAAAAATATGCATTCATTGCGCAGCATGCCAAACAGTAGTTTATCACCGCCGTCAGGCATGGCTTGCCGCTTCCGGCCCTCAAGTTTAAATCCCAGCCCAAGCGCTAGGCGGCACACACGCGCGTTACTGGCAGCAATTTCGGCGGAAACGCGATTGACGCCTAGAACATCAAATGGATGCGCCAGCATGCGGCGATATACGGACGGCATGCTAGGCCTAAAATCCGTGGCATACAGGCCTAGCTCAACGTCTGCGTCGCGCTGGTTGAACCACATGGCGCCGCAAACCAGATCGCCGTCAGGTCCGAGAATTCCGAGCGCCGTATAGGCGCCTGCGATCGGTCCGCCGTTAAGGTGATGCTGTACCCATGGCCCGACGATTTCATCGGCACCATAGAGCACCCCGTCAATAACATGCGGTCCACTCACACGTCATTTCCGAGCGAGTACATCAACCGCGAACCGTTGTACGTGACAGGTTCCGATGAGGTAATTTTAATGACAATAGCGACGGCAAACCCAGATCCGGTTATGGCCTGCCACCACGCATTCGCAAAACTGCCAGGCCCCCAATCAGATGTATCCCATGGGGCGGCATCCCACACCGGGCCGGCCGTTTCCGTGCTTATGCCGTTATATGTTATTTCGTAATCTGAATAATCCAACCTAACGCCAACTGTTGGCCGATTGCCGGCTGGACCATAAAACTGCGGCCTGATGCGCTTGAGCGTTTTTGACCGGCTCGTCCCCAGCTCGCTAAACGCCTGCACAATCGTCGCCGCAATTGCAGTGTTATTGTCTGATGATCCGGTTAGCTCGTAAGTTTTCCCGTCATTGCCACCAAAAAACAGACGATCTCCTAGCAGCGACCAGCATTCGGCCGGTAGCCCGGTCCACCGCGACCAACCGCCCTTGGTCGTGGAGACGACGTATTGATGCGCTATCACGCCTTCAGTCAGCGGCACATTGATTAGCGCCAGCGCCAGCTTGGGATATTCGATGCACTGCCAGCCTCGATTGTTTTTCGCGCCCTCGTAAGCCGTCTGCACTGCGCCGCCGATTTTTTCGGTTGCAGCCACGCGCGCAACTTCACTGGCTGCGATAGGCAGCACGTTAGACAGCGGAATTAACCCTTGCGACGTGAGCACACCAACGTCTGATCCAGCCTTGACAAAGCAACGGCGGCCGATCGGCTCGGGAATTTTAAATGTGCCAACACGACGCCACGTCGTTGCCGACGCCGGGTCGGATCCGGAATAAACGTGCGCCTCGCCTTTTGATGTCAAAAACACCGCTACGTCATCTGGACCAGAGCCGCCATCGCGCGTCCACGACGCCATGCCGACGAGGTAGCCGCCTAATCGTGATAGCGGGCCTAGATCAATCGCGGTCGCAGCACCAGCAATCGATGTCGCTGGCAAATACCAAATTTTGAGCGTGTTTTTTTCGACAAACCACAACCGCGACATATGTGGCGTGACACTAATTAAATTTGCCGCCGTTACGCCTGTAATAGCAGGCGTCGTCCACGACGTGCCGTCATAATTTCGCGGTGCATCTATACCGTTGACGATGACCAAAAAATTGCCACCAGCCGTTGAAAACATAGCGTGCTGCCACGCCCCGGAACCAAGCCCAGACAAATTTGCCGCGCCAACCGCGCCGGAGCTTGAAACATTGTAAATTGCCGTGGCTGTGGCCCCGAACAATTTGGACGTGCCATCGATCGCCGAATGTTCCATCAGCGCCAGAATTGGGCCACCAAGCCCCGTCGTGAATGCCGAAAATCCTGGCCGCAACCGCACGCCGCGCTCGGTCACAACAACATTGTCGAGAACGACCGCTTCCATTTCCTCCATGTCGGAGAGATCGGATTTGGCATTCCAACCCTTTGTCGGCGCCTCAATCCATTTGGTCCGGGCGGTCTGTATACGGTTGCGGTTATCCTTGATCGGCTGCATTAACATCAGCCAAGCCCCACGAGTGTATCAGGCGTGCGCGGCGGGATCGGAATGCGATCAACCCCCATGCCGCCCATATCAATCATGCGTCGGCCGCCGTCGTTTTTAATCAGATCGTTGAGGCACATTTCGTATTCACGAAATGTCTCCGCGTAGTCGTTACCCTCAGCTGCATTGTACCGCCAGACTGTGCCAAGAATGACGAGTTCATCAGACAGATATGGAAGATCGAGATCCGATGCAAAAGCAAGACGCGCGGTCGCGCCCGTGCTGTCGGTACCGATATTGCGGGTTATGTATTCGTAGGCGATCGTTTGGCCAGCCGGTGGAATCGGCGCCATAAGGATTGAATTGCCGCGTTGCACGTAGGCGTCATACACTCGCGTCGTTAGAGCTGCTTGATTGCTCTGCCATTCCTCTGGTGTCATCGGCACGACGCGATAGCGCTTCACCCGGTTGAACATGGTGTTTGGCACGAAGCGCAAAAAATCAGTCGGAATCGGGCTAGACGCTGACTGATCAGCGGTCGCCACTGTCACGAATGTTTTCTCGCGGCGCAATGCCTGCAGGCTGTAGCGATTGGCGATCTGTCGTAGCGTCCGCGTCATGTGGCGCAAGATTTTCTGCGCCGTGTTATCCGACGTATTGCCGACAATTTGACTCGGACGAGCCAGCGATAGCTCGTCCGCTATGTCCTGCGCAAGCGCGAGGATATTGGCCATTAGGCAGCCAATCCATCTTCGAGCTCTTCCTCATTTTTTGGAGGTCGGCCGCGTCTGGGTTTATCCAAGTTGCGCTGCATGTCGAGCAAGATACGTTTCATTTCCTCTTGCTCGTCGCGCATACGGGCGATCTGAGCGTCTTTTTCGGCCATCGCCGACGCTGCCGCCGATTTATCTGATGCAGCCAGAAACAAAGCGGCCTGCTCGACAAGATGGCGTGCATTCGGCAGCTTGAGTTGGCTAAGCTGGCCATCACTTGACGCCGCGATTTCCTCAACGGTGCGGAAGCCAGCGCTTTTTAGCACGGTAGCCTGCTCTTGCGTAATGCCCGGCCAGCCACCGATCGGAGTGCCATTATCCGGCACTTCCTGGCCCTTTTTATAAGCCTCGTAATACGGCATCACTTGCGCCTTAATATCGCTGGCCATCATCCCCGCTAGATCCTCCGGCCCAACCGGCACACGAGCGCGCATGATGTATGAAATAGGCATTACCGTTGAGCATTTGGAGGCAGCGCCCACGGCGCAGATCTCAACCCGGTCAACCGGATGTGTCACCCCTTTGCGGACGACATAATCGGTCCAAATGCGGACGATACGAATTGTATTGGCGGTCATGGTGGCCTCGTTGTTTGAGCATGTAAAATGAGGCCGGGCGCAAACCCGGCCTCACGGTGATTAGAGCGGCGATACTGTTTTGCGCACCCAGCCATACTCGTTGATGGCAAACGGATCGTCCGCCGTGTAGTTGCCGGCGCCGGTTACCACGGCAAAAGCGCCGCTGACAACTACGACCGCTGCGCCCGCAATCGCAGCGGTAGCAGGGCCGACATATATCCACGTCGTATTGCTGGCACCTAGCGCCGGAGAGCCTAGAGCGCGATCCGGAGTTATGGTTCGGAGCGCGGTATTTGCGCCAGCAAGTGGCGTCGTTAGAATTGTTAATGCCATGTCTGTTTCTCCTTACAGCGCAACGTCGAAAAGCGTGCCCTGCAGCGAACGGTTGCTGCAGCATAGGTTACCCATCCAATAAATCGGGATAACCACGGCGTCCTGGTTGACCGGCTCTTTCTGGTCATCCTGCGTCCACTGCGCCTCGGGATGCTGCATGAGGTACAGGTACTCTGAGTTGAGCATGTACATCTGCTCGCTGTTGATGCCAAAATTGACGTTGTCGTCATAGATCAGATTAGAGGTTTTGTATTTGATCGCCTCAAATCCTGCTTGAGCCATTTTGCCGTCCGAGTACCGCTGCAGATCCTGCAGCCCGGACTCATAGACCGTGTACATATCCTGCGATGACACGATTAAATCCGGCTTGTCGTTACCACGGTTCAACTTCAGCCAGTTGGCCGTCATTGCGTTGCGCAAGTTGGCGTAAGTGATGGGTGTACCAATCAACGCGCCGTCGACTGCAATATCACCGCCCACCACTTCCTGGAATTTATTTTGCCAGAAAGTGAATGTTGCCGCGTTAATACCGCCTACGGTGCCCTGGCCGTTTTGCTGGATAATATTGCCAAGACCGCCGATCTGGTTGCTTAGAGCACCGGTCGAGTAGAGATCGATTGACAGGTTGTTCGCCGCCGTCGCCATGGCGACTTTAACGCGTGCCTTAACCAACGGCACCATTTGCTGTTCGGAGTTGTTCATTTTCAACTCGCGACCCGATGCCGTGACGTGCAACGCTACTTGCTGCCAGTCATATTTGGCAGCGCTGAGCACGTCCGATGCGCCGATGTTTAGCGTGTCGTAGCCACTGTAGCGCTGATACGTTGCGTTTTCGGCGTAGCTCAGCGGCATAGCGATTTCGTAACCGCCGGTAGCGTCTGTCTTGATGTTGCCGCGCTCTTTTAGAACGGTGAGCAAGCCGTTGTGTTTGGTGACGTTATCAACCACTTTTTTGTAATGTTTGCGCATCGTGGTCGACACCATTTCGGTGAAGACTGCATTGGGACTGGCCATGATTACCTCGCGTTAGCCTTGCGCCAAATCGCCTTGAGATCACTATCCATGTCTGAGGCGTCAGCTTGTTTCGGTGCACTCCGGACGTTAATCGATCCAGCGCGTTTTGCTTCGGTTGCCTGCTTTTGTGCATTCTCTAGCCGGCGGACCGCATCGCTGTTCAAGCGCACTTCTCGCGTCGTGGGATTGGCCCACGTGGCGCGGTCATACGCTTGCGTTAAAACTTGTTCAGCTGATAGGCCGGGGTCCGATTTTTGAATGACTGCAAGCATCGGAAGGATGTCGGGGGCGAGATCGTAAAAGTCGGCCTTGTCCTTCGCGAAAGTATCAATTTGCGACTCAAAACTCGATCGTACTTGCGCCTCTCGTTGTTCAGTGGCAACCCGTTGCTGGGCTGTCTGTTGCGAGCGGTCGTATTGAATTTGGCGCTCCAAATTGGCGAGCTGATTGCGCAGCTGCAGCACCTCTGGATCGGGCGAAAAACCGTTGTTATCGGTTTGGTTTCCATGCACCTTGGCGGCGAGCGCACGCAAATCTACGTTGTACGTTTTCGCCAGATATGCCAGCCCGTTCTCAGGACTCTGATCAAGCGCATTTTGCGCCGCGATCAATGCAGATAGCCCCTGCTCATAGCTGGTGCCATTACGCTCAAACGTGGCGCGGTTTTCGGCCAGCACACGTTGCACCGGCTCTAACGATTTAACCTGTTGGCCGAGCGTCGAAATTGCTTTGTGCGACTCTGCCTCTCGCTGGGTGACGTAGCTTTGCACCTCCGGCGGCAGAGCGCCAAACTTTTCGGCCATGTCCTTTGGCCACGATCGCGGGGCTGAAACCTTTGGCGCTTCTTTCGGTGCGTCCTTTGCCGGCTCAACTCCTGGCGCTGGCACATCCTTGGCGGCAAACTTGCCGTCGTCAGCACGTAATGGGGCCTCGCCGTCGTCAGCCTTTGGCTCGGCGACCTTGCGAAATATTGCGCCCAGATCTTCATTCAATTCGTTTTCTTCGCGCTCAACGCGGTCGGCGTAACTTTCATCTTTCGTCGGCGCGGTGATCGCTGGGGCTACAACCGGCGTCGAAATCGGGGCTGTCGGTGTCTCAACCGATACAGGCGATTCGATGGTCATTTCTTCTGACATGATACCTCTTAGCGGAAACGTGGCCGAAAATTCGGCGGCTGATGTTGCTGATAGACCGGCGGCGTCAAGTGGGGCATCTGGTCTTGCGTGCCAGGCGCAGCCTCAATTCCAAGGTCCATTTTAGGATCAGGTCCCTGATAGCGATCCTCCCAGCCGCCAGCTGGTGGGTTGGGAAAAAGATCGGTCTGTGGCCGAGAATTAAACCGGTTCATGTCGCCACCGGCCGTTGCCTGATGGTACATCTGCATCATTTGCTCGGCGAGCTGTTGGCGCGCTTCCTCAGGGTCCAATTTTAAACCTCCCATCGCGGCCGCGCTTGATTTCGTCTTGGTACGGCAGTTTATGTTTGGCGCAATATTTCTTGTTCTTCAGCACACGCGTGCCACGACGCGGCGGGTCCATCTCAATGCAGTTGTTGCGCAGCAGATCTTCGCGCCGATGTGACCGGCTGGTGATCATCCGGCCATCGATCGGTGAGGCATATTCCGGCGTGTCACGCATTATCATCGGTGTGCACAGCGTTTCACGCTCGGGGATATCGATCGGCGCACCGTTGCCGGTTTTTGAGTACAGCTCGCCGTCGCGAATGACGTAATTTGTTTTCATGCGGTTCAGCCAACTTTCCAAGCTGCGCCGTCAGAATATACCGGCACGTTAACGGCGCCACCCGCAGCGACGGTGGCGCCGAATGTTGGCGCCAAGGCATCGGTTACAAATGCTCCCGCGCCCGCGCCAACAGTGCCGGCGGCGGGGAGAGAAGCAATGGGCACACCGGAAACTTTTACATACGAGCTGGCGACGAGACTTGTTGCCGTTGCCACGCCAAGCACCGGAGTCGTCAGCGTCTTGTTGGTAAGCGTTTGCACCAGCGTGCGTATGTATTCGGCGATATAGGCATTGGTGACAAATACGTTGGCACCGGCCCTGGCCACCGGATGAGCATCTGGTCCGTTCGCGGTGACGCCATCCGTAAGCAATGAAATCTTGGTATCGGGCACCGTTAAACCTCCATCAGCAGCACGCCGCTGCCGTTCTCAAGCAAAAAGCCGAACGCCGACGCCTCAAGCAGAAACGCGTTGGCTGCGCCGCCTGGTGTGAAATCCCTTATGCCCATCAATCGCCCGATTCTGACCAGCATCAGGCGTTGACCGCCGCTGCTTTCGAGCCGCTCGCAATCCGAAAATATTCGACACCGCCGGCGGGTATGTAAAAACGAGCGGCCGCCGTCGTTGCATCTGGCGCTAACCCGAAAGCGACATGACAGGCGATGTCCACCGACACGCGGCAGATCGCCTGAGCACCGACTGGTGCTACTGCCGTAGTCACTTGGTTGCTAGCGCTGGTAACGATAACCTCGGTCACGACCGATTGACCGAGCATCATCGGGTACTGCGTCCCGTGCTCACCGCTGGCCAAAAAGCCGAAAGCAAATTGCGCGCCGGATATAGCCATTGGTTTGTCCTATGCCGCCATCAAAAGATAATCGTCGTCGTCGTCATCGTCGTCCGCGATCTGCGCCAGCTCCGCGCGTAGCAAAATGATCGCGCTGGCAATCTCTGTTCTTGTCTGCGCCGCCTTGGCCGCATCAATCAGTGGCCGTGGCAGCTCTTCATCTGTCGCCTCGTCGATCAGGCGCTTGAGTGTGCGTTTCTGTGCCCGGTTGGCCGGGCCGTAAATGGCGGTAATGCCGCGTGAGCCGCCATCACCCCAGCCACCCGACGCAATCGGCACGACAACCGAACCGGCTGGCGCATTGTTTTGCGCGTTTGCAAGCTGGGTAAAGTCACCAACGATCTGGCTAGCATTTGCCGAGACGATCGTTTGTGCCGTCGCACTGACGCTGAAGTCGCCAACAATCTGCGAAGAGACCGCCGACAAAGCAACGATTGACGTTGCCGTCTGCGTAAAGT
>JAYVUH010000063.1:0-2120 GCA_043788115.1 Burkholderiales bacterium | reverse complement strand
GTCGGCGTTCTTAACCAATAGCGCGTGCCATTGTTCGGTGATGTCCCGTTCAATCTGGTGCAACGTCGCTTGCGTGGCGTGTTGTTGGTCTGTAGCACTGTTGCGCTCGCGCTGGGCTTGGCTTTCGATCTGATTGATGAGTATGCGGCGCTCGCTTTGCAGGCGCTGAATCTCCTCCACCAGCCCCATATCGTCGGCGCTGCGGGCGTGCACACCCAAGTTCACTTTGTGGGCCAGCAGATCGAGCAGCGAGCGCGATTTGGCCCGTTCGACCAGCCCAAAGGCACGCTCCACTTGATGAAGCTGCAAGCTTGCTTGCACTGCAACTGCATACACCCGCTGTTTGTCGGCCACAAACTCAGCCCGATGTTCAATCATCAAGCTGCCGCGCAGCTGTTCCAACAATGCGAGGGCCGCATCGTATTCGGTCAACGCAGCCGTGGGCGATTGGCGGCGCATCCACTCATCCCCGAGTGCAGCATGTGCCGAGAAGGCCAGCGCCGGAGCTTGCTGCGCGCGCCCAATTTGCAGCGCGTCCAGCAAATGCTGCTGTGTGGCCGCAGGTTGATTAAGCCCAGCGGTGGCTTCAGCCATCCGTAAATCGGCCCAGCCCATTTTCAGCGGCTGCTGCTGCTTCGCAAAGAGTTGGTGGGCGGCTTCGGCCAAGTGCAGCGCCTCCGCGTAGCGCTGATCGCGGCACAGCAACGCCGCCATTTCCAGCTGGCTGCTATGTTGACCGATCAAATTGCCTTCTTCGGCAAACAGTTGGCTAGCCTGTTGCAGCGCGTTGATCGCCTGAACATTTTGCTTCAAACCGATGTGGCCGCTGGCCTGATTCAGCCAGCATTGCGCCTGCTCATGGCGCGCGCCAAATTGCACGAAGCGCTCACGGGCAGTGCTGGCACGCTCAATGGCTTCGGGATAACGCTGTAACTGCAAAAGCGCATCGCTCATTTGCAATTCGGCAGTAGCGATATCCTCGTCCAGCCGCTCATCCTGAAACGTCTGGCGCGATTCGGCCAGCAAGGCTAGCGCGTCGTTGAGACGCCCTTGCAGTAAATAGGTCAACGCGATGGTTTGTTGCGCCCGTGCGGCGTCCAACAGTTGACCTTGCACCTTCAGCTGCTCATAAGCGACCCACCCCGCACGCGCGGATTCGTCAAAACGGCCCAGATTGCGCAGCACTTCAGCACGATTGAGCTGCACCATGAAACGTTCGGGCGCATCCAGCTCGGCGTAGCGTTGGTAGGCTTGATCGAACCAGTCCAGCGCCTGCAGGTCGTTATTCTGACGCGCATCGATCAGACCCATATTGACGGTGAGATCGGCCAGCGCGACCCATTCGCCATGTTGTTCAAAGATGCCGGCAATCCACTCGCCGAGTTGGGTGGCTTCCGCAAAGCGGCCCAGCGCGGTCAGCGACCAGATTTTGCCGACTTGGGCGCGCGCCTCGTCCAGAGGGCGTTCGGCCCGCCGATAAATGGTGGCCGCTGCGTCGTAGGCGGTCAGAGCTTGTTCAAATTGACCCAAGCCGATGGCATAGCAATTGGCCTCGGCCCGCAATCCCAACGCACGATGGAAGGGGTTGTGGCCCAGCTCGCCCGCTTGTTGCAGCAGATGAGCTAATGCCAGTGCGGTGTGTAACTCTGAGCGTAGATAGTCGTCAGCTTTTCCTTTCAGCGCATTGGCGGAAATGTCATCAAACTGGGCAATATGTTGCGCCAAAAATTCAAGCCGTGCGTCCCCGGGCAGCGCGAGCAATTGATCGATCACCTGCAGTGGATGTTACACCGAGAGGGCAGCGCGAAGCGGGAGGAGCGAAGAGCGAAGGGCGTGGAGCGTCACGAGTTATTCGTGGGTAGAGTGGTGCAGTCATAAGTCATAAGTCTGGTAACGGAGAAATTGAGTAATTCCAGTTACCGGACTTATGACTACCGGGACTGTTCAAACAAGTTCAGCAACGAGACGAACTTCGACTTTGTTATCGCCAACGACGAGTTGGTACTGGCCTGGCAGCAGGGCGCTGAAACTGAAGTTGCCTATTTCATCAATGTCGGTTGTTGCGATGAGCTGATTCTCACGCCTGAGCTGGGCGTGCCAGTGGGCGGTGTCGGTGCCGG
>JAYVUH010000062.1:0-3271 GCA_043788115.1 Burkholderiales bacterium | reverse complement strand
CGATGTTGTCAGTCGATACGTCGAAGCCGAGGCGATGGAAACATTCGATCAAGCGATCGCGGTTGGCGCTTTCAAAGCTGGCCAGCCACGGCTTGATGCGATCATCTTCGTCGGAGGCCACCACCAGCGCGGTCATCAATCGCGCAAATCGGCGGTCGGAGATATCTGAGACCAGAAAGTCACGGAAGTTCTTGGCAGTGAATAGCCCGGCCTCGATGCTGCCAGACAGGGTTTCGAGCAGGGCGTTGCAACCGTACACCGCAGTCTCGCGCAGCAAATCGTTGCGGACCGGGAAGTAGTAAGTGATGTGGCTTTGCCGCACACCGGCGCGTTCGGCGACGCGGTGCTGCGTGAGGCTGGTGAAGCCCTCGTCGTTCAGCAGCGCAACTGCGGCGTGCAAGATACGCTCGCGTGTGCTCGTTGGCGCTGGCAGCGCCGCGAGCGCTTCGGGGAAAGTCAGGACGTTGGTCGGGGGCGACGTCGTGGGCGTGCGACCTGCGGCGGACTTGTGCACCTTTGATGCGCTGGGAACGCTGGGCGCCTTGGGGGCCGTTGCGCCTATCGCCCGCATCGCAGCTTTAGTCACACGCGACGCCGCGACAGTCTTGGTAGGTTTTGTTGGCATTTGGTAATGTTACCAAAGTTTGGTTACATTACCAAGACGCGCTCCTGCCGCAGTTGACAAAGGCGAAAATGCCGACGGGTGAACGGGGGGCGGCGAAGCGCTCTGAAGATGAAAGGCAAGGAAGGGCGGGGGTTTTCAGGCAAAACGCCGTGAAAAGGTACGCCAAATAAGGACTCTACGAACGGTGATGACGGGCTTTTATGGACGCTCCGACTCAGGCATTGTGCGAGTTATGACGCTGCGGCAACTACCAGAGCTTCCACCAAGACTTACCGGACGGCGCGTTGCCCGCGACCAAGGCGTTTTGCGGGTAGTTCTTCTCCAGTACGCGACGAGAAGAACCGGCAAGATCCTTCATGCCCATTTTCTCGTAGGACTGCACCGTGATCACAAGCGCCTCTTCGGCGACAGGTGCTTGCGGATAACGCGTGATCACAGTCTGGGCGCGGTTGACCGCCGCCAAATAGCCACCGCGACTGTAGTAATAGCGGGCAACTGATAAATCGTGCTTGGCAAGCGTGTTGACCAGATAGACCATGCGGCCGCGGGTGTCGTCGGCATAGATGCTGTCCGGAAAACGCGTGAGGAGGTCTTTGAACACGTCAAACGAATCGCGCAGCGCCTTCGGGTCGCGCTCAGCCGGATCGAGATTCAAAAGTTGCCCGAACATCCCGAGATCCGGTTTGAAGTAGGACAGCCCTTTGATGTAGAGCGCGTAATCGAAATTCTGGTGGTTGGGGTGCAACTTCATGAAACGATCAGCCGCGCTGACCGCCTGGGCGGTTTCATTGTCCTTAAAGTTGGCGTATGCCACATCAAGCTGGGCTTGCTGCGTGTAGCGACCGAACGGGTAACGCGCCTCGAGTGCTTCGTAGAGTTTGATCGCACCTTGGAAATTGCCTGAATCGAGTTCGTCTCTGGCGTTGCGGTAGAACTGCTCAACGGTCCAGTTTTTCTGCAAGTCAAGCTTGTCACCAAACCAACCACAGCCCGCAAACACTAGGGGCAGAAGGAGGCTGGCGAAGAGGGAGCGCAATACGGGACGTGTCATACTTTGGCCGATGCAAACGAACGATTTAGAAGACGAAGATTATAGCCCAGCACCCGCGCCATCCCAGCTTGCGGGCACAATCGTGAATACCGTCCAGACACTCAAAACGCCCCTACAACTTGCGGGCTCTCGATTGGATCAGGCGCTCGCCAGCCTCTTTCCCTCATTCTCGCGCAGCCGCTTGAGTGCGCTGGTCAAAGCGGGCGACGTGACGATTAACGGCGCAACCGCACAGCCAAAGACCAAACTGATCGGTGGCGAGACCATCGAGATCCATTTGAAGGCGCGCGAAGAGGACACGGCGTTTCTGGCCGAGCAGGTACCGCTTGAGGTGATCCACGAAGACGCCGACGTGGTGGTGATCAACAAAGCGCCCGGATTGGTGGTGCATCCCGCCGTTGGCAATTGGTCAGGCACGATCCTCAACGGTATGCTGTATCGATATCCGGAGACCGCCCATGTTCCGCGCGCAGGGATTGTGCATCGACTCGACAAAGACACCAGCGGGCTGATGGTCATTGCGCGAAACGAGGCTGCCCAGCTGTCGCTAGTGCGTCAACTACAAGCGCGAACCGTTTCCCGACGTTACCTCGCCTTGGTACGCGGACAGCTCGAAGGCGATGGAACTATCGACAAGCCAATCGGTCGCCATCCGCGTGACCGCATCAAAATGGCGGTCGTCAACAACGTCGAATACGGTAAGCCCGCCATCACGCATTACGAGGTCTTGGAGCAGTTTCACTATCACACCCTGACCGAATGCCGCCTCGAAACCGGGCGCACTCACCAGATCCGTGTGCACATGGCTTCTATTGGCTTTCCCCTGGAGGGCGATACGGTTTACGGAAAAGGCATACGTGGACTGGCGCCTAGCCTGCACGCCGCTGTCACCACGTTCGGGCGCCAGGCGCTGCACGCGCGGGCGCTGGCGTTCGTGCATCCGGTGTCCCAGCAAACCCTGCAATTTGAAATCGACATGCCGGATGATATGGAGACCATCATTGAGGCAGTCGCGGCAGTATGAGTCTGGCATGGCGAGATTGCATCGTGCCAAATTGGCCGGCGCCGGCTGGCGTTAAATCGCTCATCACCACCCGCGCGGGGGGCATCAGTCAGGGAAATCTGACTGGCCTGAATCTGGGGCGCAGCGTCGGCGATGATCGCGACGCGGTGGACGAAAATCGCCGCCGCGTTGAATCGCTGGTTGGTGCAACGCCACGCTGGATGAGCCAGGTACACGGCATCGATGTCGCTAACCTCGACGAGTGTCGTGCCGATACGCCGCTGACCGCGGATGCCGCCGTCAGTAGGTCGAGCCAAATAGTGTGTGCGGTCATGATGGCCGACTGCCTCTCGGTGTTGTTTTGTGACAAACAAGGTAGCGTGGTCGCTGCCGCGCATGCCGGCTGGCGTGGACTGGCCAATGGCGTCTTGGAGGCAGCAATTGCCGCAATGAGAACGTCACCACACGACATCATGGCCTTTATGGGGCCGGCTATCGGACCGGCGGCGTTCGAAGTCGGCGACGACGTCCGCGACCTGTTTCAATCGAGGGCGCTACCATCAGAGATGTCGGCGGTTGCTGGCGCATTTGT
>JAYVUH010000061.1:0-11482 GCA_043788115.1 Burkholderiales bacterium | reverse complement strand
TCGACGCCCTCCGGTACGAGCTTGTCGGCATTAGAAATGGTTTCCTGAAAGTAGCGATCCGACGAGCCTTTTTGCATGGCGCCGAGCGAGCCCATGCCGCGATAGCTCTTGTATGAGCGTCCTTGGAACAATTCAATTTCGCCCGGCGCTTCATCGGTGCCCGCAAACATGGAGCCCATCATGACGGCTGACGCACCGGCGGCGAGCGCCTTGGCAACGTCACCGGAAAAACGAATACCGCCGTCGGCGATGCATGGGATGCCAAGTTTTTCAAGCGCCTTGGCGGCCTCTGCCACAGCCGTGATCTGCGGCATACCAACGCCAGTGACGATACGCGTGGTACATATTGAGCCTGGACCGACACCAACCTTGACGCAATCCGCGCCGTGATCGGCTAGTGCGCGTGCGCCTTCGCCGGTTGCAACGTTGCCGCCAACCACCGCCACATCGGGGAATTTGACCTTCACCGCCCGCACCATGTCGAGCACACCTTGAGCGTGCCCATGCGAAGAATCGACCACCAGACAATCGACACCGGCTTCGATGAGCGCGGCAGCACGTTCAAGGTTATCGCCACCAACACCCACACCTGCCCCGACCCGCAGCCGGCCTTGCGTATCCTTGCACGCCAACGGGTGATCCTTGGCTTTCTGAATATCCTTAACCGTAATCAATCCAACCAGTTCAAACGCGTCGTTGACGACCAGCACGCGCTCTAGGCGGTGCTTGTGGATTAGCGCCTGCGCCTGATCAAGGCCAGCGCCTTCCTTGACGGTGACAAGGCGCTCGCGCGGCGTCATGATGTGTTTCACGGCCTGATCAAGATTTGTCTCAAAACGCAGATCGCGGCTGGTCACGATGCCAACGACCTTCTTGTTTTCGACCACCGGCAGACCGGAGAAGCCGTGCTGGCGTTGCAGTTGGATAACCTCACGCACCAACATCTCCGGCGAAATCGCCAGCGGATCTTTGACGACGCCGGACTCGAAGCGTTTTACTTTGGCGACCTCGGCGGCCTGCCCGCGAATCGACAAATTCTTGTGGACGATACCAATGCCACCCTCTTGGGCCATTGCAATGGCCAATCTGGACTCAGTGACAGTGTCCATGGCCGCCGAAATCAGCGGCAGGTTCAGCGTGATCTTGGACGTCAGGCGGGTGACGAGTTGGACGTCGCGCGGATGGACCTGAGAATGCGCAGGGACGAGTAAAACGTCGTCGAATGTGAGCGCTTTTGAGATGAGTTTCACGAATCGGGCTCCGACAAAAACAGCATTATACGCGGGTCGATTCGTGACCACCCTGGGCCTCCCCGTTTGCGCTGGACCGGCCCACCGACGACTAGTGAAGTGCTAGCCTGCATTTTTCACAGGTCGGCCCCTTTTGTTGCTGTCTTCCCGATGAAGTATGCTCCCAAGTGATCAATCCAATTTGCACGCAAACAATGCCGGGCCTACACGCTCTATAGCGGGCGGCTGAACGTGTGCCGGGGTTGGCCACTGCGCGTTCTCTTCCCTCGGCATATCCCGATAGGCCTCAGTCAGTCGAACGAAAAATCACACGCCCATGCCCCCACTCTCGAACGCGTCCCCACGAAATATGCAGGCTAGGCCACTGCGAAACAGTTGACGCGGTCAAGAATTGGCAGTAATTTAGACAAACGCCCGAGGTATCGATGCTAAACTGTTGACGCAATTGACTATTTTCTCAGGCCATAACCGTGATGCCACAATTTTTCGCCATGCCAGATCGATCCCGTCACTGCGGCCGCGTTTCAGCGATTGGTGCCATCACCGTATCAACCCTCATGGGTGGCTGCGCGTTATGGGAGGTGCCGGTGCGTGCACCGGAGGCACGGACACCTGTGCTGCCGCGTCAGACCGAGCCCGCGTTGCTCAGTGACGAGGCCACGGCGGCGCTGCAAAGCGCGCGACAACACGTTGAAACAGCAAAGGCAACTCGAACGTTGTGGCGCGCCGCGCTCGACAAGCTCGCCGAGGCGGAGCTCGCTGCCATGAAGCGGGACAGTGTTACAACGCTGCGCGCCGCGCTTGAAACGGTCGCGCTATGCGAAAAGAGTCAGGCACAGGCATTGTCAGCGCCGGTCATTTGGTAACCATCGGCTAAGTTTTTTGGGCTTTTCTTCGTGAGGTTGCAGCCATGAAATCTTCAATCCAACTATTCATCGCCATCGCGGTATTGCTTGCGGCTGCCACCGTAACAGCGCAGGTTTACAAGTGGGTCGACAAGGACGGCAAAGTGCAGTACTCCGACACGCCACCACCAAATGCCAAGAGCGAACCGAAGACGGTTGATACGCGTCCGGCCGCCGGTGCCGCCAGCGTGCCGGCCAAGGCTCTTGCAGTAGACGCCACCAAGGGTGTCGCGAAGGACGGCACAAAGGACGCAAAGGGCAATGCGAAAGACGCCGCGACGGATAAGCCTAAGACACTCGCCGACCTCAACAAGGAATCGGAAAAGCGTCGCGCGGACGCGTTGGAAGCTGAAAAGAAGGTCGGCGAGCAAGCGAAGAAGGACAAGGCCAATCAGGATCGCTGTCGTGAGGCGACGCGCTACTTCCGCGATCTCGATACGGGACGTCCGATCAGCATCACTGATGACTCGGGCGAACGCAAGATGCTCGATGAAACCGCCCGCGCGACCGAGGTTGCCAAGGCGCGGAATGCGATGACCGAATCGTGCAAGTAAACGCGTCAGCGTGCACGCTGTCGTCGCTGCTCCATTGGGTCAACCTTTAGCGGCATGTAGATTTCCACGCGATCACCGTCACGTAATTTGTAAGTATTAGCACGTGTTTTTCCCCAGACGCCGATTCCGGCCGCCGCGTTTAGTGCGCCGGCCGGAATCTTCGACAGAAACTCGACAGAAGTCTTGAGTGTGCCAATGGTGGTCCCGCTAGCGATGGTGATGCTGACCTCTCGTACCAAGTCATCGGCGCTCCAGGCCAGCGCAACTGTGATCTGAAGTGGGACAGAATGATTCAATTCGCTCATGACACCATACCGCCGTGCAATTGATCGGCTCGTTGTACAAACCGGTCCACAAAGGTCTCCGCGATCATCGACATGACGGAACCGATGACGCCCTCTATCACGGGATTGCCAAACGAGTACTCAAGGGCGAATTCGACTTTGCAGGCGTTCTCTGTGAGCGGCGTAAAGCGCCATTCGCCATTCAATGTCTGAAACGGGCCCTCGACAAGCGCAATCGATATTTCGAACGGCCGACGCTTGGCGTTGCGCGTTGAGAACGTCTGTGACACGCCCAGATAGCGAATGTCGATACTCGCCTCGGTATGCTCGTCGTCGCGCGAATGTATGCGAGCACCGCCGCACCAAGGCAGAAATTCTGGATAACGCTCGGCATTATCAACCAGATCGAACATCAACCCGGCGGAATGCGAGACCAGAACGGATTTCGTCACATGAGCCATCGACAAATTTTACTTGGCCTGCAAGGACCTGCGCCGTCAGGCACGATAAAATCAGCAAATGACAATCGCCGAAAACAAAAAGGCGTTCTTTGATTACTTTATCGAAGAGCGATACGAAGCCGGCCTGGTGCTCGAAGGCTGGGAGGTGAAGGCGATTCGCGCCGGACGCGCCCAACTCAAAGAGGGCTATGTCGTATTACAGCGCGGTTCCTTCTACCTGATTGGTTCGCATATTTCGGCGCTACCCGAGGCCTCCACGCACGTCAATCCCGACCCCGTGCGTTCGCGCAAACTGCTACTGAACAACGACGAAATCAGCAAGCTGATCGGCAAGGTGGAACAGCGCGGCTACACGCTGGTGCCGTTGAACCTGCACTACAAGGGCGGCCGTATCAAACTCGACATCGGCCTCGCCAAAGGCAAAAAACAGCACGACAAGCGCGACGCGGATAAAGCGCGTGACGAGAAACGCGAGGCGCAGCAGGCAGTCAAGAAGTTCGTCGCGTAGCGCGATTGCGGATCGGGCTGCCGATCAGGTCAGCGGGGCACTGGCACGGCCCTTGGGGTTGAGCTAGCCACTGGCGCACTACCGAACGCCACTAGCAGGCCGGCAGCAGCGATCATGACCCCGCCGATCCACTCCTGCGGGCGCGAGACTTCACCCGCAAGGTAATGTGCTGCAAAGGCGGCGATGATCAGTTCGAATAACAATATGACCGCCGCACGGTTGGCGGATAGCTTGCTCAAGCCAAACTGCATTCCCACACTGCTGGCGAAGAGCGCTACCCCGACGATGGCGAGCAGCCAGCAATGTGGCAGCATCATGCCGACCCAGGCGTTTAAAGGCTGCGCGACCAGCAATAGCGCGACCGGGAGCGCAACCAGCACGACACCAAGCGCGCCAGCGATGGCCTTTGCCTCAGGCGTTGCCCGGTGCTCGCGCCTGACCAAGACATTGCATAGGGCAAAGCAAAAGCCTCCCAGCATGCCAAGCCATTCGTGGCCGTTCTTCGGCAGCGGGACCCCGAGCTCCGGGCGCCACAGCATGACGACCGCGCCGGCCATTGCGACCAGTATGGTGGCGGCCCCGCGAAGCGTCATGCGTTCGCCGAGCAGCACAAGCGCCATCGGCACCGTCCATAGCGGCGCCAAATAGAACAGCAACACCACACGGACGACCTCGGCCTCCATGATCGCCACCAAGTAGGCCACGTTGGTGATCCCCGCAGTGAGCCCGATCAGAAACAGCGATACCGGAAAGCGCAAGAATTCGTACCATGCGCGGCGAAACACGATCCCGGCGAATATGACAGCCACCGCGTAGGATAAAACCGTTGCAACGGGCGCGGGCAAACCCGCCGCCTCCATGAATCGGTAGGGATACCAGATCACCCCCCAAGACGTGGCGGCGACCAACAATCCGGTGACCGGCACCAACGATTTCGCGGCCGCTACGGTGGTGGCGGCTTGCGCATGATCAGGCGTCAAGGCACCTACCGAGGGGGCTGCGGAGGAAGAAGACAAGACGACATCCTTTCGGTAAAGCGGGCAAACTCTATAATCACAGGAAAGCCGCGTTGCGGCAGGAGACCGCATTCGGAAAATATGCTCAAGCGCTGACGTGACCTCGGCCCGGCAGCGTCTACTTCGATTGTGTTTGATTTCTTCATTGCTTTCTTCATTGCTTTCTTCATTGCTTGGCGCCATCAATTTTACAGGCCGGCTTCATCATTCAACCAACGCGGCATCGGCTGGATCGCCAGAGTTCTGTTCTTAAACGTATTACATCGCAAGGGATTCGCCTCATATGTCCATCGCCGCCACATCTGTAGTCCAATCATTGATCGACAGCGCATGGGAGGCACGTGCAAGTTTCAGTCCGTCCAGCCATCCGGCGGAAGTGCGCGAGGCTGTCGAACAAGTCATCGCCGACCTCAACGCGGGTCGTGTACGCGTGGCCGAGAAAGTCGGCGGCGACTGGATTACCCACCAGTGGATCAAGAAGGCGGTACTGTTGTCGTTCCGCCTCAAGGACAATGCACCGATTCGCGCCGGTGATCTTGGTTTTTTCGACAAAGTCGAAACCAAGTTCGCGCGCCTGGATGAAGCCGCCATGCGCGCCACCGGCGTACGCGTGGTCCCGCCCGCGGTGGCGCGACGCGGCGCGTTCATCGGCAAAAACGTTGTGCTGATGCCGTCCTACGTCAACATCGGTGCCTATGTTGACGAGGGCAGCATGGTCGACACTTGGGCGACCGTCGGCTCATGCGCGCAGATCGGCAAAAACGTTCATCTGAGCGGCGGCGTCGGCATCGGCGGCGTATTGGAGCCGATACAAGCGAATCCGACCATCATCGAAGACAACTGCTTCATCGGCGCGCGCTCAGAGGTGGTTGAGGGCGTCATCGTCGGCCAAGGCTCGGTGTTATCGATGGGCGTCTACATCGGCCAGTCGACCAAGATCTACAATCGCGATACGGGCGAAGTGCTCTATGGAAAGGTACCGCCCTACTCGGTGGTTGTTTCCGGTAGTCTGCCATCAGCCGACGGCAAGTACAGCCTGTACTGTGCAGTGATCGTTAAGACGGTCGACGAGAAAACGCGTGCCAAAACAGGGATCAACGAACTCTTGCGCACCTGACGATTAACATTGATTCAACGACGACGTCACGAGCGACGGCGAAAAAGACGGGGGTATCAGCATGGCGATTCTGGAAAAACTGTTTCGATTGATGGCCGAGAAAAAAGCGTCGGACATTTTTGTTTCGGCGGGCGCACCCATCACGATGAAGGTGAACGGCATCGCCATGCCTGTCAATCCGCAAATCTTGTCGGGTGAAGAAGCCAAAAAGATTTGTTACGAAATCCTCAAACCACACCAGATCGAAAAATTCGAAAAGGAACTCGAGCTCAACCTGTCGTTCCCGATTGAGGGCGTCGGAAACTTTCGCGTCAATATGATGCATCAGAAGTCAACCGTGGCATCGGTTGTGCGCTACATCTCGACCGACGTTCCGGCCTTTGACTCGCTCGGCGTCCCCAACGTGTTAAAGCAGGTCATCATGGAAAAGCGCGGCCTGATTCTGGTGGTCGGCGCGACGGGCTCGGGCAAGTCCACCACGTTGGCGGCGATGCTGGATTTTCGCAACATGATGAAGCACGGTCACATTCTGACGTTTGAAGATCCGGTGGAGTTCATGTTCCAATCGAAAAAGTGCATCGTCAACCAACGCGAAATTGGTAATGACTCGCACTCGTTTCACGAAGCCATGCGCAACGCTATGCGTCAGGCACCGGATCTGATTCTGGTCGGCGAGATTCGTGATGTCGAAACCATGAAATCCGCGATGATGTACGCGCTGTCGGGACACTTGTGTCTGGCCACACTTCACGCCAACAACAGCTACCATGCGCTAAACCGCATCATCAATTTCTTCCCGCTCGAACAGCGCGCCGTATTGCTATCGGATTTGGGCGTGTCTCTGCGCTGCATCATCTCTCAGCGCCTAGTGAAGAACGTGGAAGGTACGCGCTCGCCGGCTGTCGAAATTCTGATGAATACCGGTAACATCGTCGATCTGATCAGCGAAGGCCGGGTGCCGGAAATCAAGGAGGCAATGGAAAAATCGATGACGCCGGGCTCGCAAACGTTCGAGCAGGATTTGTTCCGTCTGATTCAGGCCGGTAAGATCACCGTGCAGGAGGGGCTGACCAACGCCGACTCCGCAACTAATCTGTCGCTGCTGGTAGGCAACAGCGGTATGGTCGAGGCTGGAGTGTCGGAATTGCCGGCAAAAGCCGGCACGGGTGGACCGAACTTCAGCGAGTTCAAAATAAATTAGGCAAAATGCAAACTCATTTATTGACGGGCGTTTCGAGACATTTTCGTCTGGAGGCGCCCGCCGTTAAAAGACTTTAATCGCGAGTTTAATAACTACGCTTGTAGTAGCGACCGCCGACCCAAACGCCGTAGGGACGCGGCGCCCAAGTACTGTAGCCCCATCCCCAGTAGCCACGACCATAGAACCATGCGTCCTGCATGGCGTCCCGACGGCCCTGACGCTCGGCCATCTTGAGCTGGCCGCTTTGCATGAAGTCGATCACCGCGTCCTGCACGCCGTCGCGCGACAGCTTGGCGTACTGTGATGCGGTCACGTCAAATACGGTACGGGACGTCTGAATTTCAAGAATGATGGCTTGGGCATCTTTGCCCTCCTTGGTCATGGCGACCAATTTTTCCAGCGTCATCGGCTCGCGCTCCGGGCCGTCCAGATTCGCACAGCCGGATAGCGACAACAGTCCAGCGACCAAAAAAACAATTCCGAGTAAACTACGATTCATGTCACACCTCCAGCTTGAAAACTCCAACATCCGTTCGCGTTTCCGGTCGCCACTCTGGGTGACCGTCAAGCGCCGCGGCTCGCACACCGGCTAGCGCCCACCGCCCCAGTATCGCGCGGTGGACTTCTGGTGTCGCGTCAGTCTGTAACAAATTCCAACGCCTTGCGCGTACTGATTCTGACACCATTAGGTGAATGCAGTTCAGCAACGTGTCGGCAACGGCAATTGACTTCAGCACAATCAAGGATCAATCATGGATTTGTTTGACAACCCGATGGGCACCGACGGCTTCGAATTCGTCGAATACACCGCCCCTGATACCAAAGCGCTCGGCCGGCTGTTCGAGCAGATGGGCTTCGTTGTCGTCGCGAAACATCGCTCGAAAAACGTCCTCTTGTACAAACAGGGCGATATCCAATTCATCGTCAACGCCGAGCCGGACAGTTTCGCGCAGTCGTTCGCGCGGGTCCACGGGCCATCGGCATGCGCGTTCGGCATCCGCGTGAAAGACGCTGCGTACGCCTTCAAGCGCGCCGTTGAGCTCGGTGCCAAACCCTACGACGGGCCAGTCGGGCCGATGGAGCTCAACATTCCGGCGCTGCAGGGTATCGGCGGCTCACTCCTGTATCTGATCGACCGTTACGGACCGCGCACCATTTATGACGTTGATTTTCAGCCGCTACCGGGTGTCGATCAACACCCGGTCGGCGTCGGTCTCGAGTACGTTGACCATCTCACGCACAATGTCTATATCGGTCGTATGGACACTTGGGCGAAGTTCTACGAAAAGCTGTTTAATTTTCGTGAGATTCGCTACTTCGATATCAAAGGCAAAAAGACCGGACTGACCTCGCGCGCGCTCACCAGCCCGTGCGGCAAGATTCGCATCCCGATCAACGAACCGTCCGACACCAAATCGCAGATACAAGAGTATCTCGATGCGTACAACGGCGAAGGCATTCAACACATCGCGCTGGCTTGCAAAGACATCTACACAACTGTCGAGACGCTGCGCGCGCATGGCGTCAAATTTCTGGACACGCCCGACGCCTACTACTCGCTGGTGGATAAACGTGTCAAGGGCCACGGCGAGGACCTAGAGCGCCTGCGCAAGAATCGCATCCTGATCGACGGCGAAGGTCTCGACAAAGAGTCAAATGAAGACAAGCTGCTGCAGATCTTCACGGAGACGGCAATCGGCCCGATATTCTTCGAGATCATTCAGCGGAAAGGCAACGAGGGCTTCGGGGAAGGCAACTTCAAAGCCCTGTTTGAGGCCATTGAGGCCGACCAAATCGCCCGCGGCGTGCTCTGATGTCTGCGCGCCAGTATCAGTCCGGATTCGGCAATGACTTCTCGACAGAAGCGCTGGCAGGCGTGCTGCCGCTTGGCCGCAACTCGCCGCAACAGGCCGCCTTTGGTCTCTACGCCGAGCAGGTGTCCGGCACGGCGTTCACTGCGCCGCGCGCGCAGAACCTCCGCTCGTGGCAGTACCGCCTGCGACCGTCGGCCGAGCATTCGCCCTACCACCGGATGGCAAGCGGGCTGATTCGCACCGCACCGTGCGGCGAGGTTGTCGCACCTCCTGACCGACTGCGCTGGAATCCACTGGCCATGCCAACCGCACCGGTCGATTTTGTCGACGGCCTGATGACCATCGCCACCAACGGCAGCGCGCGCGGGCAGCAGGGCGTTGCGGTACATCTTTATGCGGCCAATACCAGCATGACGCGGTGTTTTTATAACGCCGACGGCGAATTGCTGGTCGTACCGCAACTGGGCAAGCTCACCCTCAAGACGGAGTTCGGCATTCTTGACGTGTCGCCCGGCCATATCGCCGTGATTCCGCGCGGCGTCAAGTTTCGCGTCGAGTGCGCAGATGTGATTCGCGGCTACGTATGTGAAAACTACGGGCAGCCGTTGCGTCTACCTGAGCTGGGACCGATCGGTGCGAACGGACTCGCCAACACGCGCGATTTCCTCACGCCGGTGGCTTGGTTTGAGGACATCAAGGACGAGACCGAGGTGATCGCAAAATTCGGCGGCAACCTGTGGTCTTACACCACCAAGGGATCACCGTTGAACGTGGTGGCTTGGCACGGTAACTACGCGCCTTACATGTATGACCTCGCCAATTTCAACGCGATCAACAGTGTTTCGTTCGACCACTGTGACCCGTCGATTTTTACGGTGCTGACGTCACCGTCTGAATTGGCCGGTACGGCGAACGTCGATTTCGTCATTTTTCCGCCACGCTGGATCGTGACTGAAAACACGTTCCGTCCGCCGTGGTTTCATCGCAACATCATGAGCGAATACATGGGGCTGATTCACGGCAAGTACGACGCCAAGGCAGAGGGATTTTTACCCGGTGGTGGCTCGCTCCACAACAGCTTTTCCGCTCACGGGCCCGACCGCGCCACGTTCAACAAAGCGTCAACCGAAGACTTGAAACCGGTGTTTCAGGGCAATACGCTGGCGTTCATGTTCGAAAGTCGTTACGTGTTCGAGCCCACCGCTTTCGCCATGTCGACGCCCGCGTTGCAAACTGGCTACGATAGCGCGTGGGACGGTTTTGATTCTGCTAGGGTTCGTCCATGAAATTTGCCACACTCAAACATCCGACCAATCGCGATGGCGTCCTGCATTTGGTCGACCGCAAACTGAAGAGGGCCATCGATATCTCCGATGTCGCGCCGACCTTGCAGTTCGCGCTTGAAAATTGGGCCACTCTCGAGCGCAAGTTGGTCGATGAGTACGAGAGCCTCGAATGCGGGACCGACCGCACCGTCATTGACTTTGCAAAGGTGCTGGATGATGGCCTTGTCGCAGCACCGCTGCCACGCACGCATCAGTGGCTCGACGGCTCGGCCTACCTATCGCACGTCGAACGCGTGCGGCGCGCGCGCGGCGACAAGGTCCCAGACAGTTTCTATCACGACCCCTTGATGTATCAGGGCGGCGGGGATTCCATGATGGGGCCTCGCGACGACCTTGAGTGTTTATCGGAAGATTGGGGCATCGATCTCGAGGGCGAAGTCGGCGTGATCACGGGTGATGTCAAGATGGGTGTGTCGCCTGCCGAAGCGGCGGCGGCGGTTCGTCTGGTCGTGCTGATCAATGATGTCTCCTACCGCAAGCTGATTCCGAGCGAACTCGCCAAGGGTTTTGGCTTTGTCAACGGCAAAGGCCTCAACGCCCTCTCGCCGGTAGCCGTCACGCCGGACGAATTGGGTGCCGCTTGGTGCGATCAAAAGGGTGCGGGCAAGCTCGACTACCGGCTGATTTGCCATGTCCGCGACAAATGGTTCGGCAATCCTAATGCGGCAGACGATATGACATTCTCGCTTTTTGATCTCGTATCGCATGCCGCCAGAACGCGGCCGCTCAAAGCTGGCACCTTGATCGGATCGGGCACCGTTTCGAATCACGACGTGGCGACTGGCTACGCGTGCATCATGGAAAAGCGCCTCGTCGAGCAAGTCGAGCTTGGTGCCGCCAAAGAAGACTTCCTGCGTTTCGGCGACAGCGTTGAAATTGATATGTTTGACCACCACGGTGAGACCATCTTTGGTGCCATCAAGAATCGCGTGACCAAAGCAGGAGCGGACTAGTGGCCGGCCAAACCGACCACGCCCTGCGCGGCGACTATGCGCATATCCGCGCCGACTATACGGTCGATCAGGA
>JAYVUH010000060.1:0-5389 GCA_043788115.1 Burkholderiales bacterium | reverse complement strand
TCGTGCGGTAGCCCGGCAACGCACCTTCGTCGCATGCCTAGCCGCTGCCCCAATCTCTCCACAATCTGAACCAAAGCAACTTAATCAGACCCTCCCTAGTATTCATGCGCTGTTTCAGGCAAAAATGCCCTGCAATGCCGATGGATGCTGGTTTTTTACGATTGGAGCCGCCATTGAGCCTTCGAAAACTTTGCGCACAATCACCACGCGGCCGCTCCCGATGTCATGCTTGATACGCTCGACGCGTCAGCGTTACGAATCACCGTTGCAAGCGCAGCCTTTTCGTATCGCCAACGATCTCGCCAACAAAAACAAACGGTCTAGTCAATGAGTGATTTCTCGCGCGGGTTTAACCACATGGTAAAGCGGCTGACGGGCTTTACGCTATTGGTCTCACTGGCAACCATGCTCGTCGGATGCAGCGGTGCGGTATCGGGCGATGGGGCACCTTCTTCGGGCACACCAGCAATGGTGATCTCACTCACCGAGTTAACGACCGCCACCGCGCGCACCTCCATTGCGTTCGGCAACCCGGCAAAAGTCAACGCGACCATCAAGAATGGCAGCACGCCCGTTGTCGGCGTTGTGGTGACGTTCACGACAGACTCCACCCTCGCGACACTCACGCCAACTGCGGGTACCGCACTCACCGACGCGAACGGCGTGGCGAGCGTCAACCTAAGCGCGGCGAGTTTTTCGGCTTCAGGTGCGGGGACGGTAACGGCAGCCGCGCAGGTCACCACGGGTACGGCGCCTGTTTCGTTGAGCCAATCCATCGGTTACACGGTCGGCGCCGCAAACGTCACCATCAGCCCCGTATCGGTTCAAACAGCGGCGCTGTCCGCGTTCGGCACCACGGGCATCAGTGTCACCGTGTCGTCTGGCGGCCAACCCACAACCGTGCCGCTGGAAGTGAAATTCACTTCCCCATGTGCGCTCAGCGGCAAGGCAGCGCTGACCCCAAGTGCCACAACCGTTAGCGGAATCGCCAACGCGACCTACCGCGATATCGGCTGCGCAGCAGCAGACACCATCACCGCAACCGTTTCGGGAACAACACTTTCCTCCACAGGCGTCGTCACGTCGGCCCCGCCTGCGGTGGGATCGATTCAATTTGTTTCGGCTAGTCCGACCTCTATTGCACTGCGCGGCACTGGCGGCGTAGGTCGGCAAGAGACTTCTTTGGTGACGTTCAAGGTGGTCGATGTTGCCGGGAATCCGGTTGGGGGCAGGCTGGTTCAGTTTGCACTCAACACGACTGCCGGTGGTCTGACCATCACGCCGAGCAGCGCGATTTCTGATTCCGCAACCGGCATCGCCGTAACCACGGTTGTCGCGGGTAGCGTGAGCACACCGGTCCGCGTCACCGCGAGCACGGTGTCTGGTGGGCAAACGCTATCGACGCAGTCAGATCAGCTGAGCATCTCGACTGGCGTCCCATCTCAGGGCGGATTCTCGCTTTCTGTTTCCACGTTTAACATCGAGGGCGGTGACTTAGACGGCACGACGACGCAAGTCACCGCGCGTCTCGCTGACCGTTTCAGCAATCCTGTACCGAATGGAACCGTCGTCAACTTCACGTCCGCCGGCGGTTCGATTGTCAGCTCTTGCAGTACAGTTGGCGGCACATGTACCTCTACGCTCACCAGCCAAAATTTTCGCACAGCAAACGGACGCATTGCCATCCTTGCCTATGCGATTGGCGAGGAATCGTTCACCGATCGGAACGGCAACGGTTGGTTTGACGCTGGCGAACTGATCGATCTCAACGGCATTTCGACCGACCTTCCCGAAGCATGGCTAGACGTAAACGAAAGCGGCGCCCGCGACGCCAATGAGCCATTCGTGGATTTCAACAACAACGCCAACTACGACGGGCGCGACGGCAAGTTCAACGGCGTTAGCTGCAACGAGGCGATTGTTGGAGGCAGCGCGCCCGGCTCGTGCAGTCCGCAGAAGAGTATTCATGTGCGCGGAAATACGGCAGTGGTTTTCTCCGGCTCGGTAGCAGATATACGACCATCCAAATCTGAAATTGTGCTGGCGGCATGCTCCACCACCGCGCCTTATACGCCGCCTACTGACGATGTCAGTTTCATTGTAGTAGATGTACGTGGCAATGTACTACCCGCTGGCACAACGGTGAAATTTACGACCAACAATGGATCGCTTGTGACCAGCACCGGTTTGGTGAAAGATGTGACGTTCACCGTTCCAAATTCAGCGGCATGCCTACCCGGGCCCAACTGCCCAGCGACTGCTCCACAAATAACCGACGGAGACGGTATTGGCAGTTTCAAATTGACTGTCCGTGCTGACGCGCTCCAGGCCACCAGATTGTTTCCACCTCCCACCTACTCATGCAGTAACTCAGTCGGCACGGGGATCTTGACGGTAACCGTTACATCGCCATCGGGGCGAGTTAGCCCGATAAAATCAATCAACGTTACTGACGGTCCAATTCAACAGTAGAAAAAGCCGCGCGGTGCGCGGCTTTTTCTTTAAGCATTCAGCGCCCTAGGTTACGCCGACTTTCGTCCAGCCACATCCGCAATCGACTTCAGCTTCGGTCGCACCTGCGCCACATATTCCGGCACCCAGCGTTTCAAATCACGCCGCACGTCCGAGTCTTCCGGCAGCTTGTCCTGATTCAACCATGCGCCCAAGCTGTTCAGCAGGTCTGCGGTAACTTCGCGCGCTTTAGCCACGCGTAGTTTTGGGTGCGGCGTGGCGCGTGTATGTTCGTCGTCGGCGAGCAACTCTTCAAAGAGTTTTTCACCAGGACGCAGCCCGGTGTAAATCACTTTGATTTCTTCGTCGGTTGCTTCGGACAGGCGGATCATGTCGTGTGCAAGGTCAACGATACGAATCGGCTCGCCCATATCCATCACAAAAATTTCACCGCCTAGACCCATCGAGCCGGCCTGCAGCACCAGCTGCGCCGCCTCGGGGATCGACATGAAATAGCGCACCATTTCCGGATGCGTCACGGTGACCGGCCCGCCCTTGGCAATCTGCTCTTCAAAGCGCGCGATCACGCTGCCTGCACTGCCAAGCACGTTGCCGAAGCGCACCATCTCGAAGCGCGTATCACCGGAATGTTGCAACGCCTGACAGACCATCTCTGAAAGCCGCTTGGTGGCACCCATCACATTGGTCGGATTCACTGCTTTGTCGGTGGAGATCAGCACAAATTTCTTGACGTTGTATTCGATCGCCGCGCGCGCAATCACCAGCGTGCCGAGCACATTGTTTTGCACCGCTTCCCACGCGTTGCTCTCTTCCATCAGCGGCACGTGCTTGTAGGCCGCGGCATGAAAGACAATCGAGGGTGAGTACTGGTGCATGGCCTGATTGACGCGTCTAACGTTCTTGACGTCGCCGATCACGCTGGCAACTGGCAGATTTTCAAATTCATCGCGAAGCGACTGTTCGATCTTGTACTGAGCGAATTCGTTCTGCTCAAACAGCACCATCATTGACGGCTGGTACGCCGCGATCTGGCGGCACAACTCTGACCCGATGGAACCGCCCGCCCCCGTGACCATGACGACTTTGTTGGTCAGCAAATCGTGCAAACCGGCATCGTCGAGCGTCACCGGTTCGCGCTTGACCAGATCTTCAAACGACAGTCGACGCACTTTCGGGGTAGGCGCTTTCCCGGGGATCGAGAGCGTAGCGGGAAGCTCGCCGAACTTCGGCACGGTCATCACCGTCACGCGTGCTCGGTTGCAAATCTCGATAATTTGGCGGCGCTTCTGGTATGCGACCGACGGCATGGCAATGATGACGTGCTTGACTTTCAAGGTGCGGGCGATACGTGGCAGCTCGTCGAGCGCACCCATGACACGCACGCCGTGAATCAGTCGGTTGCGCTTGTTCAGATCATCGTCGAGCAAACCGATTACGCGCCAGTCTCGGCTACGCAACAACTCCTTGAGAAGTCCGACTGCCGCATCTCCCGCGCCAAGAATGATGACCGGCGCGCCTTGGTCATCGGTCCTGCCATACAGCGCCCATTCTTTCCATGAGCGGTATGTGATGCGGCTGCCGGCCATGAGTACCATCAGCAACAGCGCCTGCACAAAGAAATGCGAAAACACCAGTTTGCCCATCCATTCGCCAGCCCATAGCGTGGCGGCGACGGCGATGGTGCCGGCAACGACGGTTGCGACTATGCGCTGGACATCCGGCAGGCTGGCGTAACGCCAGAGACCTTGATACATACCAAAGATGGTGGCAACAACGGCCTGTACAGGGACCGCGACGATTAGTATCTGCAGCGCGGAGAGGGGCAGCGCACCTTCGCTGCCAATGCCAAATAGCAACAACACTGCCACCCAGGAAACGCACAGCATGACCACGTCATGCATGAACGCGAGGATGGCGCGTTCATTGACTGAGAAGGACGTCATCTGGCCCCTTGATCTTCTTTTGACGACATATTTGTTTTTGTTAGTTCTCGCTGCCGAACATGCCACTCTGCTGCCGTGAACAAGCACGCATATATTAACACCCACACTACCAGAATGGATATTGGCATCGAGCCGATTTCGATACCGCTTTGCAAAGAATGCAACACAACCACGAGACCGTGACCCGACGCCAGCAGCATGACGGCGGCGTAGGTCAGCGCTGTTCGCCGGTGGGACCATCCGCACTGCAAGATCAGGCGGTGATATAGGTGCTGCCGATGTGCCACCCAGACGCGCTCGCGGCGCAATATCCGTCGCAACAGGGTGACCGTGGCGTCAACGATGAACGGGGAAAAGACCAACAGCGGCAACCACCACGGCCATGCCGCCTGAGTAGCGCCCACCAGTCCGATTGCACCGGCAAGAAAGCCGAGAAAAACCGCCCCAATGTCGCCCATGAAAACGCGGCCTGACGGGAAATTGAACACCAGAAATCCGCCGCAAGCCCCGCTCGCGGCGGCGCAAATAATCGTCAATCCTTCCGCTTGGCGGGCCATATCGGCACCGGCCGAAATGTCCATCGCACCGTGCGCAGCTGCGGCAAGTGCGCCGAACCCAATCAATCCCATAAACCCGGCGAGACCGTTGGCGCCATCCATGAAATTGTAGAGGTTGGTCATCCACACAACACCCACAATCGCCAAGGCAAGACCGAGCGGCGATGACAACAACGTTGAGAGTTCGCTGGTCACCAGAGCGCCTCGCATCGCTTCCGACGTCACGCCAATGACAACCACGATTGCGGCAACAAGATGCGCCGCTAGGCGCACATACGGTGGCAACCCCCGCTGGTCATCGATCAAGGAAAACAGACCGAGACAAGCGGCGGCGCTCAACGCAACCGCCGCTGGCTGATTGTGATGCGCCGGAACCGCCGCCAATACGACGAGCGCAACGACGAGTAGGATTGGCAG
>JAYVUH010000059.1:0-2710 GCA_043788115.1 Burkholderiales bacterium | reverse complement strand
CTCGCTGCTTTCATCGCATACGTGTCGCGGCTTGGAATCCCGGTTGTCGAGATGGACGCAGCCGAGACTAAACGGGATATCGAAACACTCGATCAATGGCTCGCGTTGTCCTGAGCGATGCGAGCCCGCTGATCGGGCTTGCCATTGTTGATGGTCTGACGTGGCTTCCCACGCTATTCGGTGATGTATGGATTCCGCCTTCAGTGCATCGGGAAGTGTTGCCGGGTGTCGCTGCACGCGGTGAAATTGAGATTGCCGCCGCTGTCAAACGAAAGGCAATTCGCGTGTGGCGAAAAGCGATTCCATCTGCTATCGTTTTGCTCCCCGATCTCGACGAGGGCGAGACTGACTGTATCCGAATCGCTTTGGCGAATGGCGTTGGCGACACCCTGATCCTGATGGATGAACGAGCGGGTCGCGCCGTTGCAACCGAGAATGGAATTCGCGTGGCAGGCACTGCCGCCGTGATTGGTCTCGCGAAGAAGCGCGGTTTGATCACGTCGGCAAAAGCACGTTTCACAAAACTTCACGCCACGGACTTCAGGATCAGTGCCGTGGTTATCCAGACGGTGCTAACAGACGTCGGTGAAGGCTAGAGTTTTGTTTTTTGTGACGCAGCAATCGGCTCAAACTTCTCGCTCCCAACCACCACCCGCGCGGTGCGGTTGAAGCTCATGTAAGACCAGGCCCAGTCCATCAGCACAACAAAGCGGTTCCTGAATCCGATCAAAAAGTAGACGTGGACGAACAGCCAGAACAGCCACGCGATGAGCCCACCGAAGCGCAGGTTGCCGACGACAGGCAGGACGACATCGACAACCGCCGAACTGCGGCCAATGGTGGCTAGCGCGCCGTAGTCGTTGTAGCGGAACGCTTGCGTCGGTTTGCCTGCGATCCGCGCGAGAATGTTTTTGGCTGCGACGCGGCCCATCTGCTTGGCACCGGGGCTGACGCCGGGCACCGGTTTTGTCGTGCCGTCTTTCTCATGACTCTTGGCTAGAGCCAGGTCGCCGACGACTGAAATTTCCGGATGGCCCGCAAGTGACAAATCGGGCTCAACCGTGACGCGTCCGACGCGATCAACGCTTTCTCCCGGTAGCGCACACGCATTTGCAACAAGTTTGCCGAGCGGGGAGGCCGCCACACCTGCCGCCCAGATGACAGTCTTGCAAATGATGGTCTGCTCGACGCCGTTAACGTTGACATGAATGCCCTGCGCGTCAATGTTCATTACCTTATGACTGGTTAGCACTTCGACGCCAAGATCGGTGAGCTGTTCTTCCGCACGTTTCGACAGCGACGGCGGAAACGCCAGCAGCACGCGGTCTCCGCCTTCAACCAGCAGTATGCGAGCCTTGCGCGAATCGATTCGGCGGAATTCTTCCGGCAAGGTGTGTCGTGCGATTTCGGCGAGCGTGCCCGCCATTTCGACGCCCGTCGGGCCAGCTCCTATCACCGCAAACGTAAGCCAGGGCTCGCGCAGTGCTAGATCCTGTTCGCGCTCGGCATGTTCAAACGCAAGCAAAATACGGCGGCGGATTTCGAATGCATCCTCCAGCGTTTTAAGGCCCGGCGCGAATTCCGCCCAGTGGTCATTGCCGAAATAACTGTGCGCCGCGCCGCTCGCGACGATCAGATGATCGTAGGCAATCGTCTCGCCGTTTTCCAGTCGCACCGAGCGCGCGCTGGCGTCGATAACAACAACGTCACCGAGCAGTGTGGTTACGTTGCGCTGCTTGCGAAACAGGAAGCGCGTGGGTGCCGCAATCGCCGGTGCCGGCAACCCCGCGGTAGCGATCTGATAAAGCAGGGGCTGAAACAGATGGTGATTGGTCCGATCAATCAGCGTGATGTCAACCGCAGCGTCGTGCAGAGCACGGGCGGCCTCAAGGCCACCAAAACCGCTACCGACGATCACGATTTGAGGACGTTCCATGGTTTCAAGTCTAGAGCAGGATGCTGGTGATCCTGGCTACCGTTCCGATATCGCCATACGCAATTCGAGACGCTTGCTCCACCATGACAATGGGAAGCAGAGTACGAAGTAGAACAGCGCGACGAAGCTATAAACAAGAAACGGCTTGAACGTGGCGTTCGTGATCATGGTGCCGGTTTTGGTGATCTCGATGAAGCCGATGATCGAAGCAAGCGCAGTGCCTTTGATGACCTGAACCATGAATCCGACCGTCGGTGCGATGGCAATTTTGGCGGCTTGCGGCAACACGATCAGGCGTAACTGCTGCACGAAAGATAGGCCGAGACTCTTCGCAGCTGCCCATTGACCTTTGGGCACCGAATCTACGCAGCCGCGCCAGATTTCGGCGAGATAGGCGCTCGCGTAGAGTGTCAGGCAGACCGAGGCTGCGATCCACGGCGACACTGGCAGACCGAGCGCTGCGATGCCAAAGAACGCGAGGAAGAGCTGGATGAGCAGCGGCGTGCCCTGAAAAACCTGCACATAGCCGCCGACCCAATGGTTCGCGATTTTGCCGCCGCCGAGACGCGCGTACAGCAGCAGCATGCCAACGATGCCGCCGCCGATGAAGGCGACCAAGGACAATGCAACCGTCCAGCGGGTCGCCAACAGGAGGTTGCGGACGATGTCCCAAATTGAGAACTCAACCATTTGAATAGTTCGTTGCGCGCATGGGTTTACGGGCTGGATTCCCGGCGCTTTGCGCCGAGAATGACGGCACACGTGGGTGATCGA
>JAYVUH010000058.1:0-3753 GCA_043788115.1 Burkholderiales bacterium | reverse complement strand
TGGGTGCGCTTTCAGCGGATGCAGGGACACGAGGTGCATTGGGTGTGTGCGGACGATGCGCACGGTGCGCCGATTATGATCGCAGCGGAAAAGGCAGGCAAATCGCCGCAGGAATTCGTCGCCGAAATCGCAGCCACACGAAAGGAATATCTTGACGGATTTCACTTGTCCGTCGATCACTGGCATTCCACCGATTCACCAGAAAACGTTGAACTCGCGCAGGACATTTATCGCAAGCTGAAAGCGGCGGGCTTCATCGCGACAAAAACGATAGACCAGTTCTACGACCCGGTGAAGGGCATGTTCCTGCCGGATCGCTACATCAAGGGCGAATGTCCGAAGTGCGGGGCGAAAGATCAGAACGGTGATTCGTGTGAAGTATGCGGAGCGGTTTACGCGGCGACCGATTTGAGAAATCCCTACTCCGTGCTGTCGGGTGCCGTGCCCGAGATGAAATCGAGCGAGCACTTCTTCTTCCAGCTTTCCGACCCAAAATGTGTTGAATTTTTGCGCGAATGGACGGATGGAACCGATGGCCTCGATCGCCACGGCAAGAAGCGTCTGCAAAGCGAAATCATCGCGAAGACCAAAGAGTGGTTAGGCGAAGATGGCAAGCTCGGCGACTGGGATATTTCGCGTGATGCGCCGTATTTCGGCATCCCGATTCCCGATGAGCCGGGCAAGTATTTTTACGTCTGGCTCGATGCGCCAGTCGGTTATCTCGCCTCACTGAAAAACTATTTCGAGACGGGCAAGGCCAAGGCCAACGGCGAGTCACGAACATTCTCGGAATTCATGAACGCTGCCGACACCGAGCAGATTCATTTCATCGGCAAGGACATCACTTACTTCCACGTTTTGTTTTGGCCGGCGATGCTCAAGTTCGCAGGCTACAAGGTGCCGGACAGCGTGAACGTGCACGGGTTCGTGACAGTGAGCGGCGAGAAGATGAGCAAGAGCCGTGGCACTGGCATCGACCCGCTCAAGTATCTGCAACTCGGGATGAACCCCGAATGGATGCGCTATTACCTCGCGGCAAAACTCAATCCGCATGTGGAGGACATTGACTTCACGGCTGAGGATTTCATGGCGCGCGTGAACTCGGATTTAATTGGCAAGTTTGTCAATATTGCGAGTCGATGTGCGCGTCTACTTTCCAAGCATTGTGAAGGGCGACTTACTGCGCGAAGCCGCCTGCTCGATTACACCAGTGACTTTGATCAAAGCGCGAAAGAATTATTCGGCGCGTTCAAAACTCGCAGCATCGAAATCGCCGTGCAGTACGACCAGCGAGACTTCAGACGAGCAATCCGCGAGATCATGGCACTAGCCGATCTCGCCAATCAATACGTCGATGATGCGGCCCCTTGGACTGTCGCCAAACGCTCGGCCGACAACCAAGATTGGGAGGGCGGCGGAAAGGCGCGCCTCGCCCAAATCTGTTCTGCGGCGCTCCACATGTTTTTTGATCTGACATGCCTTTTGAAACCTGTTATGCCTCAACTCGCGTCGAGCGTTGAAAAATGGGTCGGTGGAGCAGAATTTTCGTTACCACTCCCGGCGCTAAAGTCTGCCAATCCGATCTCGCTTGATACGTTTGTACACCTCATGTCCCGAGTAGAAGAAAAGCAACTCGACGAGCTCTTCGGGCTGCTCCCAGACTTAACGAAATCGGCAACGCAAAAAGCCGCAGCCCCGCAGCCCGCAACCAAAGGCGCTTCCAGCAGCAACACCGCCAGGAAGTCCACTGTATCTGGGCCGCCGGCCAATGCCGTAGAAAAATCCAGCGAATTCATCAGCATCGACGACTTCACCAAAGTCGATCTGCGCATTGCCAAAATCATCAACGCCGAACACGTCGAGGGCAGCGACAAACTGCTGCGCCTGACGCTGGACGTCGGTGAAACTGACGCGTCCGGCCAGCCGAAACTGCGTAATGTTTTTTCGGGGATCAAATCCACCTACGCACCGGAGAGTCTGATTGGCCAGTTCACCGTAGTCGTTGCCAATCTGGCTCCACGGAAAATGAAGTTTGGGGTGTCGGAAGGCATGGTGCTTGCTGCATCGGACGAAGACGGCAACAATGCGGCGAAGGACGGCGACAAGGCGGCAAGAGACGGCAATGATGCCTCGGGGCTCTACATCCTGAATCCGCACGCTGGCGCACAAGTCGGCATGAAAGTCACCTAGCAAATAATGTTTGCCGCGACCCGCACCGTGTTTGAGCAGGACAAGTACAAGATTCTCAAGGCGAGTTCACGCGACGCGCCTATCGTGTCGGCGCTCGCCAATGGCGATTGGTCGGAACGGGTTGCCATCTCGCGGCGCAAGCGAGTGGCGAACCCCACACAGATCGCCGATGACCTGCGCGCTGGTGGCGGCCTGGTGCTCTACCGCAACAGTCTGCCCGTCGCTGCGCTCTCGTACGTTCGCTCGCGCGATGGCAACTGGGAGCTGCGCCGCCTCGGCGTGACGCGCTCGTTCTCCGGTCGTGGCTTCACCAGTTTGTTGCTCAATACGCTGGAGAAGCTGGCGCACGCCAACGCGGTGCGTGCCATCCGCATTCCGGTTGACACTTACTCGCCGCAGTACCGCGCGTATTTTGAAAAACTCGGCTTCTCCGTGGATGCTGATCGAGAGTTCTCGACGGTGTATGCGACGGCACTCCAGCCCATCCGCATGTACAAGGTGGTTGCCTGAGTCCGCAGCCGGATTGACCTTAGGGTCGCCAGCCGGTAGGGCGTGAGCCGCAGATTTCAAGCGCAGTCCAGCAAAAATATAGTCCACGTAAACTGCTTGAAAGCCCCCGTCGGGCACACACGTTCGGTGTCATGGCGCTGATTAATCAATTCAGATTTCGGCGCAAATCTTTAAAAGGAATATTGCCATGACTGGATTCATTCGTTTCAACGGCGCACCGGCAGTTCGCTGGACGCCATTTGCTGCCCACGCTCGCGGACATGCTGATTTTGAACGCGCATTCGCGGAAGCGTACGGTGAAAATGGCGCAAAAAAAACCGCCACCGAACTGCGCGCCGACGTGCGTGAAAACGCGGTCGCCTACATCGTTCAATTCGACGTTCCCGGCGTCGCCAAAGAAGACATCACGGTCGACGTTGATGAGAAATCGGTTCGCGTCGAAGCCACGTTTAAACGCGAGACAGTAGAAGGCGACGCAGCGGTACTGAGCGAGCGTGCTGATGGCTTGATTTCACGCGCCTTCCGCTTGTCGCAAGCCGTTGACGCAGAGTTGGCCACTGCGCGCCACGAGCACGGCGTTCTGACACTGACTTTGCCGAAGAAAAACGTGGCCGTGCAGAAGCGGTTGGAGATCAACTAATCGTTGATTCGGTGGTCATCAGCTCTAGGCTGCAATGACCACCGCATTAGGGCTGGCGCTCGATTTATGCCGGAAGTCGCTTTAAGCTATTTTCCGAGTCTAGCCCCTTTGCTACCGTCGTTCTAGCGAAAAGTTGCAGTCCGAACTGTAGCTCCTTCCAGCCGACTCAGCGTTTACTACGTTTTAGTATCGGTGCGAGGAACCTTGCAGTGTGCGACGCCTCTGCCGTAGCCACAGTTTCTGGCGTGCCAAACGCAACCACGTTGCCGCCGCCATCACCACCTTCCGGCCCCATGTCCACGACCCAATCCGCAGTTTTGATCACGTCAAGATTGTGCTCAATCACGACCACGGTGTTGCCATGATCACGCAATCGGTAGAGTACCTTCAGGAGTAAATCGATGTCCGCAAAA
>JAYVUH010000057.1:0-2866 GCA_043788115.1 Burkholderiales bacterium | reverse complement strand
CCAGCCGTTCGAGGCGGTGGATATATTTTCGGGCTTCAAGGCACCGTTGATGACACCGCTGCTGATCGTCGGCCTGTTCTACATGGCGGCATGGCTGGTGATCATGATTACCGCAGCAGCGCTATTCATTGTGGTGCTGGGCGTATCCGGTGGCTTTGGTGCTGTATTTAACGGTGGCAGTGGCGCGCTGATGGGCTTGATGGCTGGTGCAGGGCTCGGCACGATTTTTGTGTTGCTTATTGTGATGGCGCTAGCGATGCCCATTTTTATGGCGTTCTGGTTTGCACCGGCGCTGGTCGCGCTGGGTGGCATGGCACCCAGCGAGGCGCTCGGTGCCAGTTTCACGGCCTGCCTGAAAAATTTCATTCCCTTCTTGCTCTACGGGGCGGTGTTTCTGGTGCTCGTCATCGTCGGCTCAATCCCATTCGGCCTTGGCTTGCTGGTGGTGGTGCCGTTACTATTTACCTCGACTTATTTCGCCTACCGCGACATATTTCTCGGTGATAGCGGAGCCGCTGCGGCATAAATCAACACAACCGGCTCTCATTGAAGCGGCAAGTACGGGGGAAAGCACGACGACGGCGCGCCATCTGTAATAATCGCGGCTGTCACTTCAACCGTTTAGATTGAGAGCAGGTCATGTCCCGTCAGTATTTTGGAACCGATGGTATCCGCGGCAAGGTCGGTGAAACGCCGATCACGCCTGACTTTGTCTTGAAACTCGGCTTTGCTGCCGGGCAGGTTCTCGCCAGTGCGGGCTCCGGCGTTGGCAAGCCAACTGCGCTCATCGGTAAGGACACGCGCATCTCAGGCTACATGCTCGAAAGTGCGCTCGAGGCGGGCTTCGCCGCCGCCGGTTGTGACGTGCTGCTGGTCGGGCCCATGCCGACGCCAGGCGTGGCGTTTCTCACGCGAGCTCTCAGACTCTCGGCCGGCGTGATGATCTCTGCCTCACACAATCCATTCGACGACAACGGCATCAAATTCTTTTCAGGCGATGGCATGAAGCTCGCCGATGCCGTTGAGCTGGCCATCGAAGCGGCGGTTGACAAACCACTCGCGTGCAAATCCTCGATCGCACTCGGTAAACCGCGCCGCCTCGAAGATGCTGGTGGGCGCTATATCGAGTTTTGCAAAAACACGTTTCCTGCTCATTTAAATTTGCGCGGGATGAAAGTGGTTGTCGATTGCGCGCACGGCGCGGCGTACGAACTGGCACCCAAGCTGTTCTACGAACTCGGTGCCGAAGTCATCGCGATTGGCAACGAACCGGATGGCCTGAATATCAACGCTGGTTTCGGTGCCACGCACCCGAAAACACTCGCCGCGAAGGTGGTCGACGTTGGTGCCGACCTCGGTATCGCGCTCGATGGCGATGCGGACCGGCTCATCATGTGTGACTCGACTGGCGCGCTGTTTGACGGCGACCAACTGTTGTACGCCGTCGTTAAAGACCGCCACCTACGCGGCACGCTCAAGGGCGGCGTGGTCGGCACACTCATGACCAACTTCGCGTTTGAAAAAGCGATGACAAAAATGGGTATCCCATTTGCGCGCGCCAAGGTAGGCGACCGCTACGTGCTGGAAATGATGATTGAGCGTGGCTGGCAGTGTGGCGGTGAAAATTCCGGCCATATCCTTTGCCTCGATAAACACACCACCGGCGACGGCATGATCTCGGCCTTGCAGGTACTCGCCGCGCTGGCCGCGCACAAGATGAGCCTTGCTGAGTTTGTTGGGGATCTCGTCATGTTCCCGCAGGCGCTCATCAACGTACGAACCGAATCCAAGTTTGATTTCGCGAAGTCGGCGGCCGTCGGGGCTGCCGTGACTGAAGCCGAACAAGCGCTCGCGGGCACGGGGCGCGTGTTGCTGCGTGCGTCAGGCACCGAGCCCTTGATTCGGGTGATGGTCGAAGGCGAGGCCCGCGTCCTGGTAGAAACGCTGGCCAAACAGATCGCGGCGGTGGTTGAAGCAGAAGCGCGGCGCTAACGGAATTGCAGCGGACGTCTTCCGGAATCAGGGAGTCGTTTGGATTTAATGGAGAGCGAGACGCGACGGAAAAGCAGTTGACTCCGACCCTTAGTGGTCTGGATCGGTTGTTCGGTACTTTCTTCGATGTCGACAGGCGGGTGAAAGCGGACGAACTGGGGCTGCGCGATCGTACTTTCCCATCTGGCTACTGGGGACAATTTAAATATCCCTTTGAAGCCCTCGTAGGGGATCAGCAAGATCCTCGTTGACCTTGAAAGGTTTTAATTGGTGCCAGCAGCTTGTGCGGAACCTGACAATCAACACAGTTCGACGCTTACAACAATGCTCGCCACATCGCGTCTACTTCATCTCAAATGTGAGTGTGGCCCAATTTGTCTCGTAGTCCGCGTCGGCATCTTTGGCCGGATGTACGTGTATGAGCGCGATATACCAGGCAGATTTTTTGCTGATCTTGACGCTCGCCAAACCATTTTTGTCGGTGCGTAGTTTTTGGGCGTTGACGCGCCGCTCGGCGTCATCGTCCTCGTTGAACCCAGCGTGATTGACATAAACGAGGTGATTCGCAACCGGCAAGCCGTTGTGCAAAACCTGGAAGCGCAATGATTCATTTAGTTTTAGTTCATAGGGATTATTCTGGGGAACGATCTCCACTGCATAACCGAGGCGCCGAGAATAATCCGTGGTGTAAGTATTGCCGACCTGGATGACTGCCTTGACATGTTTCGCTGAGCGTTGACGCACGGCGGAAAGCTTGCTTTCACTCTCGAACGAAGCCAGCCCATCCAGCGCCCCATAAGTCTTCAGGAAGGCGCGAAAATCGACCGCCGACAGCGTCCTCATGCCGGGCTTCGTCGACACGCCGGCGACTTGG
>JAYVUH010000056.1:0-3820 GCA_043788115.1 Burkholderiales bacterium | reverse complement strand
GACCAAAAATTCATCTGGCGCTGTGAGTGATGCAGGCTGTGTAACGCCCACCACCAATCGAACTGGTGTTGCGCGCGGTGCAGCCAATACGCGAACAGGTCAAGAATTACAAGATAGACGACAAATGACCAGATCGGTTGTGCATTTAGCCCTGGCAGGGCATCCTCAAGCTTCCACGGAATGACGTCGTTCATACGCAACCAGCCATCGAGACCGTCGATTAGCGGCATCAACGCGAGGAACAGCAACAACGGGACAAAGCCGAGCCGATTGAGCATCGTGTACAAAACATCAACGCGTTTGTCGGGCACATCTGACTGACTCTCCACTGGACGCCAACGCTCCAGTGCACCCAGCACGATTGCCAGTAGTGAAATCTCGATCGCGCCGACGAGAAAAACTTCGGTCGCATCAAAAGCCTGTTCGGCGTATCCGCCGAGGCCAATCGCGTGCAAAACCGGCAGCACCCCGGTTTCAAACACCTGTTGTTGTAGCGCAGAAAAGGCGCTTTCAATCCAATCGATCATGGCCGCTTAATAAACTCTGGGTGCGATGTCACTGGCGCAAAACAAAAGCCCTTCGATTTGAGCCCGATGATCAACTCCTCGAACCGGACGTACAGCGGGTCTGCCCGCGAACGAATACCGAGGTGCCAGAGTAGGATGTTGCCATTGCGGATATCTTGGAGCTGGCTGGCAATAAGGCGATCACTTGGGAATTTGTCGCTGGGCAGCTCATCGCCAGAGAACCCGGCCGTCGACCACGCCACATGCTTGAAGCCGCAAGACTGCGCAAATTTAACTGCGTTTGGCGAGAGCTTGCCGCCCGGTGCGCGCCACAACCCGTCAAACCCGCGACCGGTCATCGCTTGGAAGGCGACCTCGCTACGCTTCAACTCCGCACAGAACCCTTGTGCGTCGAGTTGCTCGCCGCTTTTCTGGCTCTTCCCCCAGGGGACATAGTTGATTTTTTCACCCTTTGCGCCACTGTCGCCGCGAACATACCAATGGCGCCAAGTGTGTGAGCCGAACGCATGCCCCTCTTCGGCGCGCGCCTTCCAGAACGCAGTCCAAGACGAATCGAGCGAGTGATCGCCACGCGTAGTTGGCTCGTTAGCGAGAAAAAAAGTTGCCTTGATGCCCTGACGCTTCAACACCGCAGCCATTTCCTCTGCTGGGGCCATCGTACCTGTGTCGAGGGTCAAATACAGCGTGCCCTTGCAGACTTCCGCATGGACGAGTTGACAGCACAGTGCCGAAAAAAGCAGCGCGAAGCCACGCTTCAGAATCATTGTCGAGCTGCGTGGGACGAAAAATAGATGCCGTGAGGCGACTTACCCACTGGTATCTGCTTGACTACCTTTTTTGTTGCCAGATCGATAATCGTGACCTTCTTCGCCCATCGCGATGTCACCCACAGCTGTTTGCCGTCGCGCGTCGCCTCCATGCAATCTGGGCCACCGGGTACCGGGATCGTATCAACCAAGGTCAGAGTCTGTTGATCGATCACGTTGATGGTATTTTCAACGCGGTTACTCACATACACGCGTCGACCATCGCCGACTGCAAGGAAATTGTGCGCGCCGCGACCCGTCTTGATTTTCTTGACCGATTTCTGCGTGGTCCAGTCGACGACCTCAACGTAGTCCTCACCGGTCATACCCACTAGCAGATGCTTTCCATCCGGTGTCACCCAGATGCCCGCCGGCATATTGCCGACCTTCATCTTCCACTTCAGCGTCTGCGTCGCCAGCTCGATAGCGGCAACTTCGTTCGAATCCTGCAACGTCACAAACGCAAACTTGCTTGCGGCATCGAAGGCGACATGGCTTGGCGCCTTCGGTGTCGGGAGACGCTTTACCAATTTGAAGTTTGCGTCGTAGATATCAGTGCGATCAAGGCGTAACGAGACGGACACAAACCATTGCTTATCGGGGCTAAAGCCGAGTTGATAAGGATCCGAAATATTGCTTAACCGACGCTTTACATCACCGGTCTTGGGATCGAGAAACACGAGATCGTTGGATGTCGCGTTGGCAATGATAAGAAATTGGTCGTCAGGCGTCGCCATCAGATGGTGCGGCTCCTTGCCAACCGGGAAGCGCTTGGTTTCGGTCATGGTCGCCTTGTCAATCAGGCTGACCGTGCCTTCGCCTGAATTCAGAACCACGACGACTTCGGCGTATCCCAAACTCGGCAAAAACAGCGAGAAACAAACGCAAAACAATGCGACTGAACGACTTCCAAAAAACCAGACACTCTTCACAAACGTACCCTACTTTCGTCCCAAAATAGCATAGCTACAAACGGTCGCTATGCTACCATGCCGCCTATGAACTCCCCTCCCTCCGACGCAGGCATCCCATGATGGGAGCGGGCGTGGCGGAAGTCCTGAATCGGGCCGTACCGTGAGCCGTACGTGAACCACATCGCACCCAGATTTTGCAATCAGTGTGGCACTTCTCAAGGTGCCCCGGTTGTTCCTTCTGGCGACGACCGATTGCGCGATGTCTGCGGCGGCTGCGGGCATATTCAGTACTGGAATCCGAAGATCGTCGTCGGCGCATTGCCGGTCTGGGGTGATCAGGTATTGTTGTGCAAGCGGGCGATCGAGCCGCGTCTCGGGAGGTGGACCCTGCCCGCTGGCTTCGTGGAAGAAAACGAAACCCTCGCTGAGGGGGCCTCACGTGAGACCCGCGAGGAAGCCAATGCACGTATCGAGATCGACGATTTGTACACCGTGATCTCACTGCCGGACATCAGTCAGGTCTACATGCTATTTCGCGCCAGGCTACTCGATCTGGATTTTCATCCGGGGCATGAAAGCCTTGATGTGAGGCTATTTCATGAAGAAGAAATTCCGTGGAACGAGCTCGCGTTTCTTACGATTCGGGCAACACTCGAACATTTTTTTTTAGAGCGCCGGACGGGAGCGTTTACGCAAAAGTTGATGACCCTACGCAAACCCATACCCACTTAAAACTGTTTAATTTTCCGGACTCTGCACTACTGGCCCTGCACTACTGCCGCCCGTTGGATTGCCAAACCCCACCGGTGCAAGCGCGCCGACGCTAGCTGGTAGTGTTTTACGCAGAAACCACGCCTTTGCCTTCTCGCCCCAAGTGTCGAAGTAGGTATAGAGCACCGGGACCACAACCAGGGTCATCACGGTCGAGCTGATGATGCCCCCGATCACGGCGTGCGCCATCGGTGACTGTTGTTCCGAGCCTGCACCGAACGCCAGTGCGAGGGGCAACATTCCGCCAATCATCGCCGTTGTTGTCATCAAAATTGGACGTAACCGAACCTGGCCAGCGGAGAGAATCGCGTCATCGCGCGCCAGCCCCTCGCGTCGGGCATGGTTGGTGAAATCCACTAACAGAATAGCGTTTTTCGCCACCAGTCCCATCAACATAATGAATCCAATCACTGAGAATAAATTAAGTGTTGAGCGGAAGATCAGCAACGCCGTAAACACGCCGATCAATGACAATGGCAGCGAGGCCATGATCGCGATCGGCTGCAGGAAGCTGCCGAACTGCGAAGCGAGAATCAGATAGATGAAGATCACTGCAAGGCCGAGCGCTGCGATCGCGTAACCGACCGAGTCCGCCATGTCTTGCGACGAACCACCAAACTGGAACTGATACCCAGGCGGTAGCTGAATCTCCTTGAGTGCTTTCTGCGCTTCCGCAGAAACCTGTCCCGCCGTATGTGTGGCAGCAACACCAGACCACACTTGGATCAAGCGCTGAAGGTTGCGGCGCTCGATCTGGCGTTCAGCGAATGCGGGGGTGAAGTCGGCGATTTGGCGCAATGGC
>JAYVUH010000055.1:0-2094 GCA_043788115.1 Burkholderiales bacterium | reverse complement strand
GGCGGACCTCGATCACGATCGATGTAGAGGTATATGCGCAGCGACATCGCTTCGGTAGCGAAATCGTCAAAGTCACCGAGGCGCAACTGACGTATGTTGCGATCGACGATATGGGCAAGCCGAAGGCATTGCCGCATTCAGATTAGTCAGCCGTACGTCGAGAAAAGGGCGCTTCTAGAAACCGTCGCGAGCGGACGAAGTTCGTGTTGAGGAGCGGAAGCGTACTAGGGTACGCTGAGCACCGGAGACGCGAAGTTCGTCCGCGCAGTAGGTTAATTGAAGTGCCCAAAAATGAAAGTCGTTTATCCAAGAGCATCTCAGAGCAAAAGTGCCTGAAAGTGCGCGCCGATAAACGAGTTTGTAAATCAGAAATTGGGAGCCTGAAGTGAGCAATTTTCATCTGAAAAAAGTAGCCGTTCTTGGAGCAGGCGTCATGGGCGCGCAGATCGCAGCACACCTGACCAATGCCAACGTCCAAACCATCCTGTTTGATCTACCGGCAAAAGAGGGGCCCAAGAATGGCGTAGTCACCAAGGCCATCGACGGCCTACTGAAACTCTCGCCCGATCCGTTCGCGCAGAAGGGTCGTGCGGCGCAAATCACTGCGGCGAACTATGACGAACATCTTCCATTGCTGCGCGATTGCGATCTGATCATCGAGGCAATCTCCGAGCGCATGGATTGGAAGAAGTCGCTGTACGAAAAGGTCGCGCCGTTCATTAGCGAGAAGACTATCTTCGCCTCGAATACGTCGGGGCTGTCGATCACCGAGCTGTCAAAAGTTTTTCCGGAAGCGTTGCGCCATCGCTTCTGCGGCATTCATTTTTTCAATCCGCCGCGCTACATGAAATTGGTCGAATTGATTCCGACCGCAGAGACCGAGCCGAGCATCCTCGACCAGCTTGAAACGTTTCTCACCACCACGCTCGGCAAGGGCGTGGTGCGCGCGAAGGACACACCGAACTTTGTCGCCAATCGCATTGGTGTGTTCTCAATCGCCGCCACCATGCATCACACCGGCGCGTTCAATCTCGGTTTCGATGTAGTCGATGCCCTCACGGGCCCCGCGATTGGCCGTGCCAAAAGCGCAACCTATCGTACCTGCGACGTGGTCGGCCTCGATACCATGAGCCTCACCATCAAGACGCTCGCCGATACCTTGCCGAGCGATGCTTGGCATCGCCATTACGTCAGCCCGGCATGGCTGCAAGCGCTGATTGCCAAGGGCGCACTCGGGCAGAAAACCAAGGCGGGAATTTTCACCAAGAAGGGCAAAGACATTCTGGTGCTCGACGTCGCCGCGCAGGACTATCGCCCGTCGGCGGGCGCAGCATCGGAGGGCGTTGCGGCCATTCTGAAAATGAAAAATCCAGCGGAGAAGTTCGCCGCGTTGCGCGCCAGCGCCGATCCGCAGGCGCAGTTCCTATGGTCGATCTTCCGCGATCTGTGGCACTACTGCGCGGTACAGCTGGCAGAGATTGCGCATAGCGCGCGTGACATTGATTTCGCTATCCGCTGGGGCTTCGGCTGGAAGATGGGGCCGTTCGAAACCTGGCAGGCGGCAGGCTGGCAACAGATCGCGCAATGGATCAACGAAGACATCGCGGCCGGGAAGAGCATGGCAACCGCGCCGCTCCCGGCGTGGGTGACTGAAGCGGGTCGTACCGGTGTGCACAGCAACGACGGGTCCTACTCAGCGTCCAGTGGCAGCATGGTCGCGCGGTCCAGTTTGCCGGTCTATCGGCGACAACTCTTTCCGGAGTTATTACTCGGCGAGTCAGCGTCCAAGGGCACGACAGTCTTCGAGACCGATGCCGTGCGGATGTGGACAGCAACCGGCTTCGATGACGTTGCCATCGTTTCCTTCAAGTCCAAAATGCACGCGCTGGGTGATGACGTATTGCGCGGCGTGAACCGTGCCATCGATGAGGCTGAGGCCAATTACTGCGCGCTCGTGATCTGGCACGAGGCGCCGTACGCCGTCGGTGCCAATCTGAGTATGGCACTGGAGGCGATCAAGTCAGGACAGTTCGATGCCTTCGAGCAAAGCGTCGCGCTCTTTCAACAGACCTCGATGCGCATTAAGCACTCGCA
>JAYVUH010000054.1:0-2797 GCA_043788115.1 Burkholderiales bacterium | reverse complement strand
CTCTGCGCGCGCTGATTGGTTTGCTGATTGCCGCCGAGCATGCGGTTGAACCCCGCCAGAAAGCCGCCGCCGCCGCTCTTGCTACCAGCAGACTGCGGTGCTTCCTCAAGCGTGACGCCACCACGCAGATGCATCATGCGCACCCAGCCGGTCTGCGTTTCAGTGTTGACCTTACTCCAGGCGCCCTTGCGCTCGAGGACTTGCACTTTTGCCTGCGGCGCGAGTGACTGCAGCGACGCCGCCGAGTCGTCGGGATTGGCACGCAGCTCTGTCGCACGGTTGGTCGTCACCGATTCCTGCGCGGATGCAACGACACCCGCCAGCGCCAACGCCGCAATTACCGCCGCCGCGACGCGGTACGCGAATCGACGGCGGTGTCGAGACACTTCGATGAAATAACCCATTTTTTGCTCCAGAAAACGCGCGCCACATAATTATGGTTATTGACGATGGCTTTAGTCTAGCCGATACGGCGCACATCGAAATCCCCCAAACAGGGTGCGCGGGCGGAGTCGTCGCCTACAGTCCGAGCCGTTGCCAGATCGTCGTGGTCGCTCCAGCGCCGTTCATCGTATAGAAATGCAGCCCTGGCGCGCCGCCCTCGAGCAGTTCCTCGCAGAGATCGGTGACCACATCGAGGCCAAACGCCTTGATCGATGCGGTATCGTCGCCGAAACCTTCCATCTTGCGACGGATCCAGCGCGGAATTTCAGCGCCACATGCATCGGAGAAACGCGCGAGTTGCGCAAAGCTGCCAATCGGCATAATGCCCGGCACAATCGGTACGGTGACACCCATGGCGCGCACTTCGTCAACAAAGTGAAAATACGCATCGGGGTTATAGAAATACTGCGTCATCGCCGAATTGGCACCGGCGTCCACCTTGCGCTTGAAATTCTTCAGGTCTTCCTGTGCGCTACGCGATTGCGGGTGGTACTCCGGGTAGGCCGCGACTTCGATATGGAAGTGGTCGCCCGTCTCACGGCGCACAAACGCCACCAGATCTTCGGCGTGACGAAACTCTCCCGCCATCGCCATCCCTGACGGTAAATCACCCCGCAGTGCCACCATGTGGCGGATACCGGCGTCTTTGTAACGATGCACGATGTCGCGGATGCTGCCAACGGTCGAACCGATACACGACAAATGCGGCGCAGCGGCGTAGCCGGCCGCACGAATATCGAGCACGGTTGACAGCGTACCGTCCTGCGTTGAACCACCGGCACCAAAGGTGACCGAAAAAAACGTCGGTTTCAGCCGCCCCAACTGCGCAACAACATCGCGCAGCTTGGCCGCGCCCTCCGGCGTCTTGGGCGGGAAAAATTCGAACGAAAAAGTACGAGAGGCGTGAGGGGTGAGGGGTGAGGGGGTCATTGTTTAGCCTTCTTCACTTTGATAAGACCGCCGAGCTTTCCAAAGACTGCATCGATCAATTCCTCGATCTGCTCCGTTTCAGAAGCGAACCCCAACTCTTTTGAAAGAATGAGCTGTGTTTCCAACTCGCTGAGCGATCCGCGCGCGATATGCAGGAAATGCAGAAACTCTTTGTCGGTCGCTCGTGCAGCACCCTCGGCGATGTTTGATGGTACGGATACGGCTGCGCGCCGCATCTGTGACGCGAGACCAAAAACCTCTTCACGCGGAAAAGATGAGGTGAGTTCGTACACCGTCTTCACAAGCGAGAGCGAAAGTTGCCACGCATGCAGATCGTGATGCTTTCGCCTCACCCCTCTCTCCTAACGCCTCACCAGACTTAGTACCGGTAGGTGTCGGGCTTGTATGGTCCCTGTTTAGAAACATGGATGTAATTGGCCTGCACATCGGTCAATTCGGTCAGCTGTGCATTCAAGGTCCTCAACTGCAGACGCGCCACTTTTTCATCGAGGTGCTTCGGCAGTGTGTAAACGCCGATTGGATACTTCTCGGTGTTGCAAAAGAGCTCAATTTGCGCAATCGTCTGATTGGCAAACGACGACGACATCACGTAGCTCGGATGGCCCGTTCCACAACCCAGATTCACCAGACGGCCTCGTGCCAACAGGATGATGCGCTTGCCGGGTTTACCATCAACTGCGGGGAAAATAACGTGATCGACTTGCGGCTTGATCTCTTCCCACTTGCATAATTTTTCGATCGAGGTGACATCGATTTCGTTGTCGAAGTGGCCGATGTTGCAGACGATGGCCTGATTCTTCATCTTCGCCATGTGGTCGAACGTGATGATGTGATAGTTGCCGGTGGCTGTAACGAAAATGTCAGCCTTGTCCGCAGCGTAATCCATGGTCACCACGCGGTAGCCTTCCATCGCGGCTTGCAGCGCGCAGATCGGGTCAACTTCGGTCACCCAAACTTGCGCGGACAACGCGCGCAGCGCCTGTGCCGAACCCTTGCCGACGTCACCATAGCCCGCAACGACGGCGATCTTGCCGGCGATCATCACGTCGGTCGCGCGCTTGATTGCGTCAACCAGCGACTCACGGCAGCCGTACAGGTTGTCGAACTTGGACTTGGTGACCGAGTCGTTGACGTTGATGGCCGGAAACGCCAGTTTGCCGTCCTTGGCCATTTGATACAGGCGATGCACGCCTGTCGTCGTTTCTTCCGTCACGCCCTTGATCTCTTTCAGGCGCACCGAGTACCACGTTGGGTCAACTGCGAGTTTGGCTTTGATCGATGCGAACAGAATGCGCTCTTCTTCGGAGCCCGGGTTCGCGATCACCGACGCATCGGTTTCTGCGCGCGTACCGATGTGCAAGAGCAACGTTGCATCGCCGCCGTCATCGAGAATCATGTTCGA
>JAYVUH010000053.1:0-17802 GCA_043788115.1 Burkholderiales bacterium | reverse complement strand
TTCGCCATCACCACTGTACCGAGAAAGCCGAGTAACGCGATGACCAGCGCTGCTTCAAAGAACACGGACGTATCGAATATGATGCCGAGCAGCACGGTGAGTGCCAGCGCGTTGATGTAGGCGGTATCGAGCGCCAGGATACGATCCTCGGTATTCGGGCCACGAATGAGCCGGGTGAGATTCAGCGCCAACGCGATCGTAAACGCCATACAAGCAAACATCGCGGCATACACGCTGAACACACCGAGATGCGATGAAGAGGCGATGAATGACGCGATCGACGCGGGCATCATTCAAAAATCTCCTTCAGCGGGATTTCATACCGCGCCTTGATATCCGCCGCCAGCGCGGCCGGGTCGGCCACATTGAACGCATGCACCAGCAGATATTTTCCATCGTCGGAGAAATCGGACGACAGCGTCCCCGGTGTCATGGTGATGATGCCTGCCAGCGCGGCTTTGGCGTGCGGATCCGTCAGATCCAGCGGCACCCAGACGAACGACGGCTTGATGTTCTTCTCCGGCCCCAGAATCAGGATCGCCACGTCAATATTCGACTTGATGATGTCATACAGCACGATCACGCCCAGCACGATAACCGTCAGCAGCTGGCGGGGTTTCGGCTTGCCGATACTGACCCGCGAAGTCCACAGCGGAATGGCGACTGCCAACACCGCGCCCAGCAGCAGGTGGGCGGGATGCAGCGTGTTGTTTAGCGCCAGCCATACCGCCAGCAGCAGCACTGACACCAGTGGTTGTGGAATCCAGCGCTTCATTTGTTGGCCCCCCCAACCGGAACCGGCACCACTGGCTTTTGCTGCGGCAGCTTGCCCAGCACGTTGCCGATCATGATCTGCGGCCGCTTGAGTTCGGCGGCGGCTTGATCGGTGTAGCGCTGCAACGGCGCGGCGAACACCGTGAGGCCGACGAGCGCGATGGCGAGAACGGCGGTTGGCAACAGACTGACGCCGTCGACCAACGCGGCGTCGCGCTTCCAGAACAACCGACTGCCCATACGGGCGTAAGCCAGTATCGACAGCAGGCCCGCCAGTAACACGACCGTCCATACCCAGGTCTGGGCGGCGTGTGACGTCGATGCAACGAGGATGGTCGCCTTGCCAATGAAACCGGAGAACGGTGGCAGCCCGGCCATGACCGCAGCACCAATTAGGAATAGCGCACCGGTCCACGCCCAGCGGCGGCCACCGGGATCGGTGTCTGTTGCGACGCGAGCACCGGCCTCGTCGAGACTCGCCGCGTTGAGAAACAACAACGCGGTGGCCAGCGTACTGCCGACGAGATAGAACAGGGCACCCGAGATGGCTTTTGGTTCGCCGATGGCCAGCGCCGTGACCAGCATGCCTGCCGAGCCGACTACCGACCAACCGATCAGCGTGGCGACATCGCGCGCTGACAACGCGCCGCATGCAGCAACCAGCATGGTCAGCGGCGCGATCACCAGCAACGCTTGGCTCATGTGCGCATTGATCACACCACCATCGGGATAGATCAGTGTCAGGGTGCGCGCGATGGCAACCACGCCGACCTTGGTCATTAAGGCGAACAACGCGGCAACCGGCAGGTTGGCGGCGCGATAGGTGCCGGTAAGCCAGAAATTCAACGGCAGCAGCGCCGCTTTGATGGCAAATACCACCAGCAGCAAAAATCCAGCAGCGGCCACCAGCGCGCGTGATTGCGAGTCCACCGTGCTGATCTTTTGCGAGAGGTCGGCCATGTTCAGCGTACCGGTAACACCATAGAGCAGCGAGGCGGCAATCAGGAACAGCGCCGAGCCGAGCAGATTGATGACGACATAGTGGGTCGCCGCGTTGGTACGCGCGCGATCGGCGTGTTGCAACAACATACCGTAGCTTGCCGCAAGCAACACCTCGAAGAAGACGAACAGGTTGAACAGGTCGCCGGTCAGAAAGGCCCCGTTCAAGCCCATCAGCTGCAACATAAATAGCGGATAAAAATAGGTGCCGGCCGGCCGATCGCTACGCGTTTGCGCCGCCATCACTACGGCACCGATAAACGCCGTCAGTAGCAACATGATTGCCGTCAGCTTATCGACCACCAGCGCAATGCCGAACGGCGCGCGCCAGTTGCTCACCAGGTACACCAACATCTCACCATTCGATGTTCGATTCACCGCCAACGCACCGCACAGTAGCAGCAAGGCAATGGCAACCCAGACAATGGCGCGCTGCTGCGCCAAGCGACGCTCACCCACCACCAGCGTCAATGCTGCCGCCAGCAACGCGATGGCGATGGGCAGACTCGCCAGATGTTGAATGGCGAATGCCGTCATTTCGGAACCGTCTCGGTTGGCGGGGGCATGTCGATGTCCAGACCGCCATCTGCATCAACATGATCGTGTCCGTTCTCGGCGTACGAACGCACCGCAATCGCCAGCAACACGGCGGTCATGCCGAACGAAATGACAATCGCGGTCAACACCAGCGCTTGCGGCAGTGGGTCAGCGTAATTGGCCAAATTTTCAGCAACGTCCACACGGATAATCGGCGCCTTCCCGACCGCGAGCCGTCCCATAAAGAAGATGAACAGATTGACGGCATAGGAAATGAGCGTGAGGCCTAACACCATGTCGAAGGTGCGCGCGCGCAGCAGCAGATAGACACCACACGCCATCAGCACACCCACACCTATAGCGACCAGCAGCGCGAGACTCATGCCGCCTCCTTGGCTGGATCGCTGAGTTTCCCGATGGTCGCCAGCGCGAGCATCGTGCCGCCGATGACACACAGGAACACACCAAGGTCAAAGAACATCGCCGAGGCAATCGGCACTGCACCGATCAACGGCACGTTGAAATACTTGAAGGCGCTGGTCAGGAACGGGAAGCCGACCAACCAGCTACCAATGCCGGTGAGTCCGGCCGCGAGCAATCCCCATCCCACCCACTTGCCGTAATCGAGTTTGAACGCTGCCTCCGTGCGCGCCTGACCGAAGGCGACGTACTGCAAGATCAAGGCGACAGCAAAAATCAATCCGGCGATAAAGCCGCCCCCGGGAAAGTTATGGCCGCGCAGATAGAAGTAGATCGACACCATGATCGCCACCGGCAACAGTAGCGTAGAAATGACCTGCAACAACAAGGATTGACGGGCGGCTTCAGGCATTTTTGCCTCAAACACCCCGCCAGATGGCGAGTTTTCATTTCTCGCGGGCATTATCAACCCCCGCAGCAGCAACGCCACAATCAGTCCCGCCATTCCAAGTACGGCGATTTCGCCGAGCGTGTCAAAGCCGCGGAAGTCGACGATGATGACGTTCACCGCATTCGCGCCGCCGCCCTGCGGGACGGTGGTCTGCAAGAAGTATGGTGCGATGGAAGCGAACGGCCGCGTCAGCACTTGATAAACGAGCCAGCTCACACCGAGTCCGGCTGACGCCGCGACACTTGCGTCGCGCCAATGGACTTGCCGGCGACCTGCCACTTCTGGTTTGCTTTGTTTTGGCAGAAAATTCAGCGCCAGCAGCATCAGGATAATGGTCACCACTTCGACCAGCAGCTGGGTGAGCGCCAGATCGGGCGCTGAAAAATAGACGAACGTGAGCGCCACCACCAGACCGGTGGCACCCATGAACATCAACGCCGTGAGACGCTCGCGATACACCACTACGGTACCGATGGCAGCGACAAACCCGATCAGCGCAACGCCCACCACCACGACGTTGGCAGACGCCATCGGAACGATTGCCACAACACCGACCGCCGGATGCAACCATACAGCGGCGACGGCAACCGCGATCGCCGTCATGACAATCAACAACAGGTAGCGCTGCAGGCTGCCGTTCTGGGTAAGACGCGTTAGCGCGCCGGCAATGACGGTCACGTTTTCAATGAATACATCAAACAACACCTTGGCATTGCCCGGCAGCTTGCCAATGGTGTGTAGGTTAATTTTGCGTTGCAACAGCATATAAACCGTCACACCCCCGGCCATCGCGATGGCGCTCATCAGCAACGGCAGATTGAAGCCGTGCCAGATCGCCAACGTGTACTGCGGCATCTGCGCAGCCGACGTCAGATTCAACGTCGCTTGCGCCGCGACGGACAATAGCGGGCCTATCGTGTATGCCGGGAATACGCCAACCACAAGGCACAGCACCACCAGAATCTCCACCGGCACTCGCATGAAGCGTGGCGGCTCGTGCGGTGTTTTGGTTAACCCGACTGGCTCACCGTTGAAAAACACATCGTGAATAAACCGCAGCGAGTAGGCAACGCTCGACATGCCGGCGATGGTCGCGGCAATCGGCATGACGAATTGCAACAATTGATGGTTGTCCACCACCGTCGCTTCCATGAAGAACATTTCCTTCGACAGGAAGCCATTCGCCAGCGGAACACCCGCCATCGCTGCGCTCGCCACCATCGCTAAGGTTGCGGTGACCGGCATGGTCTTCCACAAGCCGTTCAGTTGCCGCATATCGCGTGAGCCGGTTTCATGGTCAATAATGCCGGCGGCCATGAACAGCGACGCCTTGAACACCGCATGATTGATGATGTGAAACACGCCGGCCACGACGGCGAGCGGCGTATCGAGACCAAACAGCAAAGTGATTAAACCGAGGTGTGAAATAGTCGAGTAAGCCAGCAGACCCTTCAGATCGTGCTGGAAAATAGCGACGACCGCGCCCATCAATAAGGTGATCATGCCCGCGGTTGAAACAATCCAGAACCAAGCGTCGTTGTCGCCCAGCGCCGGATACAGGCGCGCGAGCAGGAACACGCCCGCCTTGACCATGGTCGCGGAATGCAAATATGCCGACACCGGCGTCGGTGCCGCCATCGCATGCGGCAACCAGAAATGAAATGGAAACTGCGCGCTCTTGGTAAACGCACCGAGCAACACCAGCAACAGAATCGGTACGAACAGCGGACTCTTTTGCAGCATCACCTTGCTCGCGAGTACGATATCCAGATCGTAGCTGCCGACCACTTTACCAATCAGCAACACGCCAGCCAGCAGCGCCAAACCACCGAGGCCGGTTACCGCAAGCGCCATCCGCGCGCCCTGCCTTGCATCTTCACGATGCCGCCAGAACCCGATCAATAGAAACGACGACAGACTCGTTAATTCCCAGAACACGACGAGCAAGATGAGGTTATCCGCCAGCACGACGCCGAGCATGGCGCCCATAAAAAACAGGAGGAGCGCGAAGAAGCGCGCCGGCTGATCGTTATCCGCCAGATAGTAGGCGCCGTAGAGAACCACCAGCGCGCCGATACCGAGGATCAGCCCGCCAAACAGAAACGCCAGTCCGTCAAGCCGCAAGCCAAAGCCCACGCCCAATGACGGCAGCCACTCAGCGCGAAAGCGCGGCACTTCACCGCTCCACACCACCGGCGCGAGCGTTAGCAAGAGCGCAAAACTGGCGAGCGTAAACGCACCTGCCAGCCAAGCGGCGAGCCTTCGTTGCCGATTGCCAATCAAAAGCAGCGCCACCGCCCCCATGAACGGGAGCAGAAGCATTAGTGCGAGCAAACTATGCTGGGAGGATGGCATGTTGTTATTTTATTGGCATCCGCGCCGATTCACCGGACTGATTGTGATCTGGCAAGCGTCTTGAGCAACGTCGCAACTACCCTCACAACGGCAAATGGCGCGACGAACAGCAACAACGTCATCGCGGTTATTCTCCTATGCGTGCCATGGTAATGACGCTTGCGGAGCATAGCGGGCTGCATGACCGGACTTACCAAATCATGCAATACGGTCGGGCATCGTCATCGTTTCGGCGTTGGCTAAAGCGCCTGATAAGCGAGCCGGACCGGCTCGGCACCGTGAATTTTTTCCAAGCGGCGCACCGTGAAATGCCCGCGCGCGGTGTTCTGAAAATGCTCAATGAAGAGTGTATTGATGAGTGCGCCAGAGGCTGCCCCAAGAATTGGGATCATCTGCGCCGCAGCTTTTTCGCTAACGACGATGCCAAAACGCGAGGCGACGAGCGACGTGAGTCGAATCAGCGCCGGGGCGCCCGCCTTACCTAGGCCTTTCTCGGCGAGATATTTGGTCGCCTCGGAGACGGCACCAGCCATCGCTGCGCGCGCCGCAAAGTAGCCCGATTCGGCAGCGTCATCGCGTTTGCTGCGGCCGCCCAGCGCGAAGACCGTGAGGCACGCAAGTTTTGTTTCGATGTGCTGGATGTTTTCGCCTTCGCTCTTGGCGATGTCGGCGATCGAGCGCAGCATGATCGAGGTAGACACGGGCAGCTCAATGCCTAGCGCCAGCAAACCGAATGCACCACCGACCGCGCCGGAGGCGGCCGCCGCGAATTTGTGCGAACGATCCTTTGAGGTTCTGCCGGGCGCGCCGCCGCCGTCGAGCGACTTCACCGCCATATCAAGCGCTTTCATCATCGCCGCTTCGGACGCCTTGTGCACGGTCGACTGGACCGATTTCGGCAGCATCGTCATGCCGCGCTCAATGGGTGCGCCAAGCATCGCGGTCAGGCGCGCGGCCAGGCCGGGGGTTTCAAGCAACGACTTGGCTCGCTTGAGTTCGGCGAGTTCAGTTTTGGAAAGCGGTGGGGGGGCTGTTTGCATGTTGGTAGCCTATCGGTTTGGGTCTAATACCTGACCAACTCAGGCCGCTTCGCCCAGATATGCCTCGCGCACCCTTGGATCATCAAGCAGCGCTAACGACTTACCCTCCAGCGTAATCAGGCCGCCGTCCATCACATAGGCACGGTGACTGACCTGCAAGGCGAGTTTCGCGTTTTGCTCGATGAGCAAGATCGTCACGCCCGCTGCGGCGACTTCGCGCACTACCGAAAAAATCTTTTGCACCATAAGCGGTGCCAGACCCATCGACGGCTCATCGAGCAACAATAGTTTGGGACGCGACATCAGGGCACGCGAAATCGCCAGCATCTGCTGCTCGCCGCCAGACAATGTGCCGGCCGTTTGCTTGGCGCGTTCCTTCAATCTCGGAAAGCGCTCGAACGCCTGTTCCATGTCCGCGGCAATGCCCGAGCGGTCATTGCGACAGTAGGCACCCATCGCAAGATTCTCTTCAATCGTGAGGCCGGGAAACACCCCTCGCCCCTCCGGCACCAATGCCAAGCCCTGCTGGGCAATGCTGTGGGAAGCGCGGCCGACAATGCTCTGTCCGTTGTACTCGATGTCCCCGGATGCCGGCTTCAGCAACCCACAGATGGCCTTCAGCGTGGTGGTTTTTCCGGCGCCATTGGCACCAATCAGGGTGACCAATTCGCCACTGTCAACGTGCATTGAAATGCCCTTGACCGCCTTGATGCCACCGTAGTAGATGTGGACGTCTTTGATCGAAAGTAGACTCATGCGTGCGACCCTGCCTCGACGTCAGCTCCCAAGTAGGCCTCAATCACCTTCGGGTCACGCTGTACCTCGGCGGGTAGACCTTCGGCGATTTTCTTGCCATAGTCGAGGACGGCGATGCGATCACACAGGCCCATCATCAGTTTCACGTCGTGTTCGATCAGTAGTACCGTCACACCACGTTGCCGGATCGCTTCGATCAGCTCCTTGAGCGCGATCTTCTCCGTCGCATTCATTCCCGCGGCGGGCTCATCCAGCGCAAGCAGTCTGGGCTCGGTCGCCAAGGCCCGTGCAATCTCAAGCCGGCGCTGGTCTCCGTAAGAGAGGTGTTTTGATACGTCGTTAGCGCGGTCATCAATCTGCACGAACTTCAGCAAATCATGTGCATAGGTTTCAATCGCGGCCTCTTCCTCGCGCGTTGCGCGGGTCCGCAGCATGGCACCAAAAATATTCGCCTTGGTCCGCACGTGGCGCCCAATCATGACGTTTTCGATTGCTGACAAGTTCTGAAACAGGCGGATATTCTGAAACGTGCGCGCCACGCCTTTGGCTGCAATCTGATCCGGTGTAATGTCGCCAAGCGCTTCGCCGTTGAAAACAATACTGCCGCTGCTGCACGGATAGAGCCCGGTGATCACGTTAAATAATGTTGTCTTGCCCGCGCCGTTGGGCCCGATCAGCCCGTATATCTGTCCAGCTTCAATTTGCAGCGAGACTTCTGAGAGCGCGGTAAGACCACCAAACTGCTTGGTCACACGACCAATGTCGAGCAGGATGGTCATGTATTCACCACCGGATCGGTTTTCGTCAACTCACGCTTGCGTACCGCTGAGGGCAGCAGGCCGGCAGGACGGAACAACATCATGATCACCATGGCGAAACCGAATATCAGCATCCGCAGTACCTCGGCTTCGATGACGGCGCGTCCAAACATCCACTTTTGCACGGGGTCAACCGTGTATCGCAGCAGCTCAGGCATGAATGACAGCAGCAGCGCACCCAGCATGACGCCCCAAATATTGCCCATACCGCCCAGCACCACCATCGCCAGAATCATCACGCTCTCGGTCAGTGTGAAACTCTCCGGGCTGATAAAGCCCTGGATGGCGGCAAACATGCCGCCCGCGAGGCCACCGAATGACGCCCCCATCGCGAACGCCAGCAGTTTCAAGCTTGGTGTGTTGATGCCCATGGCACGCGCGGCGAGTTCATCTTCACGAATCGCTTCCCAAGCACGACCGATGCGTGAGTTTTGCAATCGCAAATTAATGATGATGACGATGATGAGTGCCGCCATCAGCAGGTAGTAATACTTGATCAATCCGGCGATGGCAAAGTCACCGATGCGTGTGGTCGCACCGAAATCCAAGCCGAACAATTTAATTGAATCGATGGTCGAGATACCCTTGGGCCCGTTGGTAATGTTGATCGGCTCGGAAAGATTGTTCATAAAGATACGCACGATCTCGCCGAAACCCAGCGTGACAATGGCCAGATAATCGCCGCGTAATTTAAGCGTCGGCGCGCCCAGCAAGACACCGAACACGCAAGCCACCAGCGCGCCGATCGGTAGAATGACCCAGAACGGCAAATGCAAGCCAAAGTGCGGCGAGGCAAGCAGCGCGTAAACATACGCCCCCACCGCGTAGAAGGCGATGTAACCCAAATCGAGCAGTCCAGCAAAGCCCACCACGATGTTCAGTCCTAGCGACAGGAACACAAACAGGATCGCAAAATTGGTAATGCGCACCCACGCCGTCATGCTGTTTGACACCAGCACAAAGGGCATGATGGCGAGCGCCACCGCGATCAGGACGACACCAGTCCAAAACACGGCAGGGTGCTTGCGAAGCTGCGGCGGCAGAATATGATCGACGTAATTCATGCGTTGATCCACGCGTTGGTCCAAGCTGTCGTGGTACCGATTGAGCACATCAAGCGCGATCCGATACGCGCTCACCCAGCAAGCCTGACGGACGGAAGCGCAACACCAGAATCAAGATCACAAAGGCGTAAACCTCTTTGTAGTTTGATCCGAGCAGTGATGCGTTCGAGTTCGCCTCACACATACCGGCGAATCCCGGGAGCCACTGGTTGAGCGTACAAACATTGGTCACGTCACCCATGTAACCGGCACCGAATGCTTCGATCAAGCCGATCAGAATGCCGCCCAACACCGCGCCACCCAAATTGCCGATGCCACCAAGCACCGCCGCGGAAAACGCCTTCAGGCCGAGCAGGAAACCCATCTGGTAATACGCTTGACCGTAGTAGCTGCCGATCATGACACCGGCCACCGCGCCGAGCGCTGCGCCGATCAAAAAAGTGAAGGAGATAACATTGTTCACGTTGATGCCCATCAGGCCGGCGACGCCGGCATTCTGCGATGTCGCGCGCATGGCAATACCGATACGGGTCTTGTAAACCAGCGCGATAAGGCCCGCCATCATTGCCACCGAAAGGACGATGATCGCAATTTGAATATTGGTAATCGTGGCGCTGTTTGCCGAGCCGGTCAACGCGAACGCCTGCGTTGGCACAATCTGCGGAAAGGTGATGTAGTTGCGCCCCCAAATCAGCAGAGCTAGATGCTGCAAGATGATAGACACGCCGATCGCGGTGATCAGCGGCGCCAGGCGGGGTGCGTTACGCAACGGCTTGTAGGCGACGCGCTCAACGGTGTAGCCGACCAGCATGCAGGCGGGTATGGCCGCCAGTAGGCTCAGCAGCACGATCACCAGCGGCGGCATGCCCGAACCGCCCAGCGCGCTAATGACCGAAAAGGCGACCATCGCACCAATCATCACCACTTCACCGTGCGCAAAATTGATCAGTTGAATGATGCCGTACACCATGGTGTAGCCGAGCGCGACCACCGCATAGACGCAGCCGAGCGTTAGACCATTGACGAGTTGTTGGAGGAAGGTATCCATGCGCGCCGAAAACATTAAACCGAAAGAGCTAACTGACACTCAACAAAAAACGGCACCTCGCTTTCAGGGCGGGTGCCGTTTTTGTGACGATGCAGCGCTTACTTCTTTGGGGCTTCTGCTGGTTTTGCGGCGGCTGGCGCAGCGGCGGCAGGTGCTGCTGCGGGTACCGGTGCGGCGGCCATTTCAAACTTGGTCGCAACGCCACCTTTGACGATCGAAACGGGAATGAGTTTGCCACCCTCGAGTTTGAAGATGGTGACTTCTGCGTCCTTGCGATCACCCTTAGCATCAAACTCGACTTTGCCGGACGCGCCGACGAAGCTGACATTGAAGATCTCAGGGCCAAACTTCGCCGGATCAACAGAGTCGGCTTTCTTCATTGCTTCGATGACGGCGTTGGTCGCGTCGTAGTACGTCGGCGCGTACTGCTTCACTTCGCCAAACTTGGCCTTGAACGCAGTCAGGAATTCTTTGCTGGCGGCTTGCGACGGCAGCCCGGCTTGTGAACACACCAGCCCGTTTGCGGCGTCTTGTGCTTTCACGAACATCTCTTCCGTACAGGCACCGTCGCCGAATACAAAGATCGCCTTGATACCCAACTCGCGCCCCTGCTTGATCATCGGGCCGGCCGTTTGATCCATACCGCCGTAGAAGATGACGTCAGGATTCTTTGCTTTGACCTTGGTCAAAATCGACTTGAAGTCGGTTTCTGTATCGGTCGTGCGTTCGCGGCCGACAATCGTGACCTTTGCGCCCTTGAGCGTCTTCTCGACTTCATTCGCCAAGCCTTCGCCGTAGGCAGTCTTGTCATCAACCAGCGCCACTTTCTTGGCTTTGATCTCGCTGGCGATGTAGGCTGCCACGGCAGGACCTTGTTGGTCGTCACGCGCAACGGTACGGAATACGGTCTTCAAGCCACGTTCTGTCAACGTCGGGTTGGTGGCCGAACCAGAAACCATTGGAATGCCGGCCTTGTCATAGGCTTCGGACGCGGGAATGGAGACGCCGGAATTCAAATGCCCGATCACGGCGACGACTTTTGCGTCGATCAGTTTTTGCGCAACCGTGGTGCCGACCTTTGGATCACCCTGGTCGTCTTCAGACATCATTTCAAACTTGATCAGCTTGCCGCCAATCTTGAGTTTTTTTGCATTTGCGTGCTCAATCGCGAGCGCGACGCCATTTTCGTCGTCCTTGCCCAAGTGCGGCGTCTTGACTGTCAATGGCCCGGCGTGCGCGATCTTAACGACTTGGGTTGGCTCAGCGGGGGCGGCGGCTTTTGCCGGTACAACTTTTGGCTCTTCTTTGCCGCAGCCGACGAGGCCGGCGGCGAGCATGGCAGCAAAAACTAATTTGTAAGACATTTTCATAGAAAACTCCAAGGATGGAAGTGAAAACATTGAGATACCGTGAGATTGAGGCAGCGATTCAAGAACCAGACCATTCATGGTTACGCATTCTCCTCCCCCCCGATACCAGGGCGTCAAGTATTGTCGTCAATTTGCGCAACTCGAATTAGCGGTAAATCGGGCAATACAACACGCGCGGGAAACCGCGCCGAAGCGATAGATTACGTCAATACAGCCCGTCATTGTGCGGACGGCAAAAAAAAGTTGCTATTTGGTCCAATCGCGCGTGTAACGGTCGGCGCGCGCGGCTCCGGTTGGGCGATATCGGTCGTCTATTTCTTGGGCGGCATATCCAACACGGCCTTGACCATTCGCTGGACATCGGCGTCGGGCACATGTCCATGCGGCGCCATCGGGAGCGGCCCCCAGACGCCAGATCCGCCGACCTTAACTTTGCTGGACAGTTTCGCGATGACGGCTTTCGGGTCCTTGGCGTAGTCCCCGCGGTATTTGTCCGCGACATCCTGATAACTCGGGCCGATGAGTTTTCTGGCATCCGCGTGGCAGGCGGTACACGCATATTTTTTGTGGGTCTCATCCATCGCCAACGCCGCCGTCGTGCCGCTGATGCACAATGTCGCCGTAAAGGCGCGTACCGCGTTACTGCCGATGAAAAGGGACGTGTGTCGCATGCTGCCTTCCTTTGGGATCAAGACGGGCGGGCCAGCCTAGTGGGGATGTTTGGTCGAGCCGAAACTATAGGGTGCTTTGAGGTGCCCTGCAATTGCGCGGCAGGCCGAGGGCTGGGGTTGGCCTGGGGGTTCGCCTATGAGGAGATGGCTTGACCTGGTCATCTAGGGAGGGTCTGATCAAGTTCATTCAATTCATTTTGCGGCAATATCGAGGCATCTGCGTTGTGATGCTTCTCGTGCGGTAGCCCCGCAACGCACCTTCGTCGCATGCCTAGCCGCTGCCCCAATCTCACCACAATCTGAACCAAAGCAACTTAATCAGACCCTCCCTAGGCGCGGCCCATGGTGCACGCACGCGGTACCATGCAGGGTCGCGAGATTGTGCTAACTTATCGATTCCGCGCGTCCGCTTACCGGCCGCTGCGTCCAAAACTGCAAGGCTGGTGTTGTTTGACAGCCATTTTGCGCGTTCGCTTCTTGCACTACATTGCCGCCGGAGTCGCCATGTTTCTCGCCGTTATCGCCGTCATCATCCTGCTCATGAAGATCGCCGACATCAGCCCGGTTGGCAGCTGGTCATGGTTCTACGTTTTACTGCCGCTTGGGCTGCTCGCGTTCTGGTGGGAGTTCGTTTCCAAGTGGATCGGCTGGGACAAGCGCGTTGCTGAGAAAAAAATGGCGGACGAAATGAAACAAACGCAAGATACCAAGAAGAAGAACCGCGGCTTCTAGACGGCTCCCGCCGTGCTGCCTGCACGCTAGCCGGCAGCCAGCGCCGCTTCCACCGCCACGCCGATGCGTTGCAATTTGGCGTCACTGTCGGTCTCTCCGACCACCATTAACCCCACCGGCGCGTCGCCACCCTTATGACACGGCAGCGACCAAGCCGGTCGGTTGAGCGCGTTGAATGGTGCGGTGTTACGCAAGATTAGCGAGTTAATTCGGTAGAGTTCATCATCCGATACATCGAGTTCGGCCATGGTCGGCGCTACGATTGGTACCGCTGGCGCTAGGAGCGCGTCGAATGCGCTGGTCGTCTTGTTTGCCGATGCCATCAGCTTTTGCCGAAGCAATATCAGGTCGCGGTAGTCTGACTCTTTCATTCGGGCACCAAGCAGCAACCGTTTGGACACGCGCGGGTCAAACTCGTTGAGTTTCGTTTCCAGTCGCTCGCGGTGCAGTTGGTAAGCCTCATAGCCCGAGAAGTTGACGAAGCGACTGCCGTCGAGCTCATCTTGCAGTTCCTGAAACACAAACTCCTTGATGGCAGCGCCGGCACGCGAGATACGCGTCAGCGCTGACTCAAATGCACGTTCAACGGCATTGTCGAGTTTGTCGAGCAGGATGGTGGTCGGTACGCCAAACGTCAGCCCGCGCAGGCTGGCAATTTCACGCGTAGCAACCGGCTCACCGGCCATCAAGCGGTCAAGCAAAACACAGCAGTTCGCCGATGCTCCCAACGGGCCGATCGAATCGCGCGTGTGCGAGAGCGGAAACGCGCCTTCGAGCGGCACGCGTGCTTGCGTCGGCTTGTAGCCGGCAATGCCGCACAATGCGGCCGGGATACGCACCGAACCGCCGGTATCCGAGCCAATGGTCGCCGCCGCCATGCGGTCGGTCACGCTCACCGCACCTCCCGATGTCGAGCCGCCCGGAATACGTTTTGACGCGCGGTCCCACGGATTGAGCGGCGTGCCGTAGTGGCTATTGGTACCATGGCCACCGTAGGCGAACTCGGTCATGTTGGTACGACCCATCAGGATCAGCCCCGCCGCCTTCAAGCGCGCGATGGTCGGCGCATCTCGCTGGGCCGGTGGCGCATGCGCAAGAATCGTCGATCCGGCACGCGTCACTTCGCCCGCGACGTCAAACAAATCCTTGATTGAGATCGGGATGCCGGCAATCGGGCTGGCCTCCTCACCTCGCGCTCTCGCCTTGTCTGCCGCGCGTGCGGCTGCGCGTGCACCGTCCCGATACACCTCGATGAAGGCCCGCGCACCTTCGCCGGCCGGGTCATCAATGTTGGCCAAACACTGTTCGACCAGCGCTTCAGACGTTGTAGCACCCGTTTTGAGTTCTTGGGCGAGTTCGAGCAGCGATTTCATGGGCGGAGTGGCGGAATCTGGTTTGAGAAACATGGCACCATTATCGGCCACCAGACGGCGCGCGGAAGCGCGGAGTCAAATGCCATCAAACGTTCTCAGCCGCCTTCGAACGCGGTCGGCACAAAACGAACCGGAAAATTCACCGAGTTGGCGATAAAGCAATTGGCGTGCGCTTTCTCGTGGATCGCCGCGAGATCCGCCATATTGAATCCGGCCGCAATGGTTACGCTCGGATGCAAGACGACTTCCTGCATCGACATTTTCCCGCCAGCGCCGGCGCCCAGTGTTCCGGTGGCGCGATCTTCGTAGCGCAGTACCGGAATGCGCTTCTTTGACGCGATGGCGAGAAAGGTCAGCATGTGGCATTCGGAGAGCGACATCAACAGCAGCTCTTCGGGGTTATACCGCGACGCGTTGCCGCTGAAGACGGTTGGTGCCGAACCTGGCACGTCCGGCTTGCCTTGGGCCCCTAGCAAGGTATCGCGTGAGAAGGCGGCCTCGGGGTGGACCGCAACGCCGTCTGCGGTCGCAGGCCATTGCAGCGTGGTTTCAAAGACATGGGAATCAGGCATGGTACGGTCACGCAACCGCTTCAGCGATCGCTTTTCCGACCTCAACGGTATTCGCCGTGCCACCCATGTCGCGGGTACGCGGGCCATCGACCAACACGGTTTCAATGGCGCGCACCACCGCATCGGCGGCGGCTTTATGTCCGAGAAATTCCAGCATCATTGCGCCCGACCAAATCTGGCCGATGGGGTTGGCAATGCCTTTGCCAAAGATATCCGGCGCGCTCCCGTGCACCGGTTCAAAACAGCTTGGGAACTCGCGCTCGGGATTGAGGTTACCGGACGGCGCAATACCGATGGTGCCTGTACATGCGGGCCCGAGATCGGAGAGGATATCGCCGAACAGATTGGAGGCGACCACTACGTCAAACCAATCCGGATGCTGTACGAAGTGCGCCGTCAGAATATCGACGTGGTATTGCGAGGTACGAATGTCGGGATAGCGTGCGGACATTTCCTTAAAACGCTCGTCCCAGTAGGGCATGGTGATGGCGATGCCATTCGACTTGGTGCACGAGGTCACGTGCTTCTTGCCGCGCGTCTTTGCGAGTTCGAACGCGTACTTCATGATGCGATCAGTACCTCGCCGGGTGAAAATGGTCTGCTGCATCACCATCTCGTGTTCGGTGCCGGCGTACATTCGCCCGCCGATACTCGAATACTCGCCCTCATTGTTCTCGCGCACCACCCAAAAATCGATGTCACCAGCCTTGCGGTTGGCGAGTGGGCTCGGCACCCCGGGCATCAGGCGCACCGGGCGGACGTTGGCGTAGAGCTGGAATTCGCGGCGGATCGGTATCAGCAATCCCCACAATGAGATGTGATCGGGCACGGTCGGAAATCCCACCGCCCCCAAATAAATGGCGTCGTGATGACGAATTTGCGCGAGCCCGTCGTCGGGCATCATCTTGCCGTGCTCTAGGTAGTAATCACAACTCCATGGCTTCTCGTCCCACTCAAACCCGAGATCGTACTTGCCCGCAGCGGCGTCCAGCACGCGCATACCCTCCGGCAACGTTTCTTTGCCGATACCGTCACCGGCGATGACAGCAATCTTGTGTTTTTGCATGACGTCTCTCAGTGTCAGCGACTAGTTATTCAGTAGCGTATTCATGTTGCGTAGCCGCTCCGCCATCGAACGCATCAACGCCATGCCGATGGCCGGCTCGGCCTTGACCAACGTAATGAGTGCGGCGCGATTGACCGCCAGCAACTTGCATTCAGTCTTCGCGGTTGCGGTCGCCGCGCGTGCCGATTGATCGACCAGCGCCATCTCGCCGATGGTCGCACCCGTGCCCGCCATCTCGACAACATTACCCTTGATCGACACCGCAACTTGGCCACGCAGGATCACGTACATTGTGGTTCCCGCGTCTCCTTCACGCATGATGGTCCTGTCCGGCTCAAAGCGCAGTACCGTCGCGCGCTCCAGATGCGATTCGAGCGTTTCCAGCATCTCGTTGTTGAACGTCACAAACGCTTCGGTGGCGCTGGTTGCCTTGGCCACCTTGCGCATCGCAAGCCGCGCCGCGACAAACCGCAGCCGGTCAAACATGACGCTCATCAGCATCAACGCAAACTCGGGCATGCGTGAAAGCCCCGCCTGCGCTTCGCTGCCATCGAGCGAAAACGCCGAGACATTGGTCTTTGCGGTTGCCGTTGCACTGCGTGAGCTGGCGGTCGTCGTGCCGGGGATCTCGCTGATCACCGCCATCTCGCCAACCACCTCACCGGGCTTGATAGCATCGAGCGGCTTGCCGTTGGCCGTCAACGCAACCTCACCGCCAGTCAGGTAGTACATACGGTGAACCACGCGTTTGCCGAACAATCCTTGCTTGCCGGATTTGTCGCCTTCGACAAACAATGTCGCGCCGGCTACAAACTGCTCGGGCTTTCCCGATTCGCGAAAAAACTTTTCGGCCACCGCCGCATCGTAATACTTGCTGTTGGCGGGCTTGAACGGCGCCGAAGGCGGTGGCGACACGGCGGTCGGCGCGGCCTTTGGCTTGTCCTGCGGTTGCGTGAAATCGAAATCGTCGTTACTCATAGCGAACCATTAAATTAAACTCGTTTATTAAAGGGGACTTTCAGGCAAAAATGCTTCAAACTGCCCGCCGATAGGGGAGTTTTTAATTACAACTACTCTAGACGTTTGACGCGCGGCGAGTTGTTCTTGCCCTCGATTTCAAGAAAATAGGTGCCGAATGCGCCGCGGGTGACGACAACTTTGCGGTCAACGCAATCGCACACGCCACGACTGTCGTCCGTCACCTGCCAAAGTTGCCCGTTGGCCAGTCGGATGCGGCTGCCTTGCTGCCAACTGTCGAGCTTGCCCTTGATGGTGCTTTCGATCCTCTCAACGCCCACTGCCGTCTGCTTTGGCGCAAGGCCAAATTCTGCCGCGGCGGTCGGCGGCGCCGACGGTGTCGGCACCGAGCGTGCGGGCGCAACGGCTGTAGACGCGGGAGAGGTGCCGCTGGATACAGGCGGCCTCGTTTGTGCTACCGGTGCGCTGACGTCGACGGCGTCATAGCAAGCGAGACGCTTGGACGCGTCCGTCAGCGCCCGGCATTTCAACATCGCCTCGTTAGCAAAGGCGCTTGTTCCAACCAGCGTCGCCGCCGCCATCACGAAAATCGCTTTATTCATTTGTCGTTCCATAGGAGTGTGCGAAATCAGTTTGCTTGCGGTAGGCAGAATACATTGAGCTTGTTGCCATCAAGATCGCGGAAGTAACCGCAGTAGAAAGTTGGCCCGCGCGGACCGGCGGCACCTTCATCCTTGGCACCGAGTTCCAGTGCTTTCTTATGGAGCGCATCGACCTT
>JAYVUH010000052.1:0-6283 GCA_043788115.1 Burkholderiales bacterium | reverse complement strand
GCCGCACCGATGTGCTCGCTCGCTGAATTGGGCGCAACCGAGTTTGACGCCGGGGCAGACTCGTATGCTGTCGACACCGCTGGTGCGTTTGACGATTCAGCGCCATCCGCTGCCGAGCGTGCGTCACCGGCCTCACGACCGCCACGGCCGCGACCACCACGGCCACGACGACGGCGCCCACGACCTTCGCCTTCTTCACCACTCTCTGGCGGACGTGCCTCCAACGCCGGGCGCTGGGATTGCTGACGCGGCGGCTGCGCTGCGTCTGGCGCGCCGCTCGTGTTCACGACGTTAGCTGAATCGTCCGGCTTCGCCTGACGCGGTTGCTGGTTGCGCTCGGCGGCAGCGGGTTTCGGTCCACGTTCGCCACCACGGTCGCTGCGCGGTTCACCGCGGGCGTCACTTCTTGGTTCGCCACGCTTGCCGTCTTTGCGTTCACCTTTGTTGCCACGGTCGTTGCGGTCATTGCGTCCGCGGCCGCCACGGTCGTTGCGATCAGCGCGATTGTTGCGGTCGCCGCGTCCATCACGACTGGCGCTATCACGGCTGTCTTTGGATTCCTTGCGAGCCTCTGTCGTGGTAGCGGTGGTTGTTGCTTGCGCGCTGCTATCGCTGCCGAACAAGCCGACAAATTTTTTCCACAGCGACGGTGTTGGGGCGGCCGCGAGCGATGCCTGTGCGGCAGCCTGCTGCGCCTTGCGCTCTTCGCGCGGGATCGGCTCGGCCGACATCGGCGCGGGTTGGTCTGGTGTGATGCCCTTGACCACCGGTTCTGCGCGTGCTGGCTTGGCTTCCACCCCTGTCGGCATTTTCATGGCAAGCGTGTCGACGGGTTTGTTCACCAATTCATACGACGCTTTGACGACATCGAGTTTTTCCGAGTCGTGGCGCAAACGTTCAATTTCGTAGTTTGGTGTTTCGATATGCACGTTTGGAATCAGCAGCACATTGACCTTGAAGCGAACTTCAATGGCGTGGATGTCCTGACGCTTCTCGTTTAACAGGAAGGTCGCGACGTCCACCGGGACCTGACAGTGAACGGCTGCCGTGCTCTCCTTCATGGCCTCTTCCTGGATGATGCGCAGGACATGCAAGGCCGACGATGCGGTGTCACGGATGTGACCCACGCCGTGGCAGCGCGGGCAAGGGATGTAGCTTGACTCAGACAGCGCGGGTTGCAAACGCTGACGCGACAATTCCATCAAGCCAAAGCGGGAAATTTTGCCGGTTTGTACGCGTGCACGATCATGCTTGAGGGCGTCGCGTAACCGATTCTCAACTTCGCGCTGATTCTTGCTTGACTCCATATCAATGAAGTCGATGACGACCAGGCCGCCCAAGTCACGCAAACGCAACTGACGCGCAATCTCGTCGGCAGCTTCGCAGTTGGTGCGGAACGCCGTCTCCTCGATGTCATGGCCTTTGGTGGCGCGCGCCGAGTTGACGTCGACCGACACGAGCGCCTCGGTGTGGTCAATGATGATTGCGCCGCCCGATGGCAGCGAGACATCGCGGCGGTAGGCCGTTTCGATCTGGTGTTCAATCTGGAAGCGTGAGAACAGCGGCACGTCGTCGTGGTAGAGCTTGACCTTGTTGACGTTTGCCGGCATCACGGTCGACATGAACGACTGTGCCTGCTCAAAAATTTCCTGCGTGTCGACTAGGATCTCGCCCACATCAGGTTGGAACAAATCGCGGATTGCGCGAACCACGAGACTCGATTCGAGATAGATCAGCTCGGGGCCTTTGACGTCACGTCCGGCGGCTTCGATGGCTTCCCAGAGTTGCAGCAGATAGTTCAAATCCCACTGCAGTTCTTCAGCACTACGGCCGATACCGGCGGTACGCGCGATGATCGACATGCCGTCAGGCACTTGCAATTGGTCGAGTGTATCGCGCAACTCTGCGCGGTCTTCGCCTTCGACACGGCGCGATACGCCGCCGCCACGTGGATTGTTGGGCATCAACACGAGGTAGCGACCCGCCAGCGAAATGTAGGTGGTCAGCGCAGCGCCTTTGTTGCCGCGCTCGTCTTTCTCGACTTGCACCAGCAGTTCCTGGCCGACCTTGAGGTTCTGCGCGAGACGCGCGCGGGTGCCGTCGCCATCTTCGCCCTGCACGTACTCGCGGGTGAGTTCCTTGAATGGCAGGAAGCCGTGACGTTCGGCACCGTAGTCGACAAAAATGGCTTCGAGCGACTGCTCAACGCGGGTGACCTTGGCTTTGTAGATATTCGACTTACGCTGCTCTTGACCGGCTTGTTCGATATCCAGGTCGACCAGACGTTGTCCGTCGACGATGGCAACACGTAGCTCTTCGGCCTGCGTTGCATTGAATAACATGCGCTTCATTTTTAATCCTTCATGCGCGCCTGACCGGGGTGGACGTGTAGATCGCTGCGCGGCGGAAGGAAACGAGCTGCAGCGGGCACAAGTTGTGCGTGCAGCGATTGGCAGACACTCAATTCACGCGCGGTGTGGCAATGCGCACAAATACTACGGCTCGTCTAGCGGTCTTAACGGCCGGTCGCCAACGTCAATGACGTTGTGACCAAGTTCCACGCGGCGCGCACGGATGCGCTACGAGTGGTTTCGATTCCAAATTGAGAAAAGCGATATTTCACGTGGTATCGGGCTAGAGAGACCGGTTTCCCGGCGGTGTCGTTTCAATCGGTCGGTGCTGGTGGCGGGGATCAGTTTGCGATCCGGCGTTTCACTGGCACCTAAATTCGTTTCGTTCACGTCGCTGTCAATCTCGTCCCGGAATCTTTGGATTCCCAGCCCGAATAGCGTGCGTTGTTATGTTGCATTTCGTTTACTATCGCTACTTACCAAGCGGGGCTTGCGGTGAGCGAAAACGACCGGCGTTTTCCGTGTTGGGCTACCCGGTCTGTGACGCTGGCAGTGGATTTAAAAAACTGCGCGGGAAACGGAACGGGTGGGACAACAAGGCGATTTACGACCAGGTTGTTGGAATGGTGCCAGCGGCAATAGGACTTGCCTTGCATCGCCCGCTGAGCGCCTTACCAAAAGACCTGCTTGTAAATCAACGAGATAGCAGTATATCCCAAATGCCCGTGGCCACAAAACAATCCCAACTACCGAGACCCATCTCTCCAATCGTCGAACAAGCTCCCCGCGTCGAACAAGTCGAAATCGACGAAGGCCACGCAGGACAGCGTATCGACAATTTTCTGCTCGGCCGTTTGAAGGGCGTACCGAAAAGCCACGTCTACCGAATCTTGCGATCGGGTGAGGTACGCGTTAACAAGGGTCGCATCGACCAGACCTACCGACTGGTGCTCGGCGACATCGTGCGGGTGCCGCCGGTGAAAATAGCTGTACCGACAAACTCAAGCAAAGACGCCGACTTTCAGGCAAAAAAATCTGGAAAGGCGCTTCCCATATGGAGGATTGTTTTCGAAGATGACGCCTTGCTGGCCATCGACAAGCCTGCAGGCATGGCGGTGCACGGCGGCAGTGGCATCAATCTGGGCTTGATTGAAGCGTTGCGGATGACCCGACCTGACGCCAAGTTTCTGGAGTTGGTGCATCGGCTCGATCGTGAAACCTCAGGCATATTGTTGATCGCCAAGAAACGCAGCGCCTTGACCGGGATGCACGCCATGTTGCGCGGTGAGGGCAATGCTGTGGAGGGCGCCTCGGGACGAATCAAGAAGCACTATTACGCTCTGGTCAGCGGCAACTGGCCCGATCAGCGCAAGAGTGTACGTATCAAGCTTGCCAAGTACGTCACACGCGAGGGAGAGCGCCGCGTCGCGGTCGACGAAGACGATGGTCAGGAGTCGCACACCATATTCACGCGTGTCGAACAGCTGCCCGGTGCGACGCTGCTCGATTGCGATATTCGTACCGGTCGGACGCACCAGATCCGTGTTCACTTGGCGAGTCTCGGCTATCCCATCATCGGCGATGACAAGTACGGCAACTTCGCGTTGAACAAACACGTGGCGCAGGCGAAAAACGGCGGCCTCAAGCGCATGTTTTTACACGCACACTCAATCTCATTTATTCACCCGACCACCGCCGCTCCGCTCGACATTACTGCGCCGTTGTCGGTGGACCTCGCCAAGTACATTGAGTTTCGTCGGCGCGCGATTGCGGCCTGAACTGCGATGAAATATCGCCTCGTTGTGTTCGATTGGGACGGCACCATCATGGATTCGACCAGTCTCATCGCCGAGTGCATTCAGCTCGCGGCGATGGATTGTGCGCTGGTACCGCCGACAACCGAACAAGCGAAACACATCATCGGACTGGGCATTCGCGAGTCAGTGCAGATTTTGTTTCCGGACCTTGACGAAGCATCGATTGACGCTTTTTTGCTCAGCTATCGTACGCACTACGTACCACGGGATGGAGAGGTTCGGTTGTACGATGGCATCACCGACGTGCTGACTGAACTCGCCGACAATGCGCGGTTTTTGGCGGTGGCGACTGGCAAACCGCGGCAGGGCCTTGAGCGTGCGTTTGAGTACTGCGGGCTGCGACACCACTTTCACTACACGCGTTGTGCCGACGAAGGGTGGCCGAAACCACATCCCGATATGCTGGAAAAACTCATGTCGTTTACCGGTGTCGATCCACGCGAAACCCTAATGATTGGTGATACGACGCATGACTTGAACATGGCGGCGGCTGCCGGTTGCGACGGGCTCGCCGTGAGTTACGGCGCGCATCAGCCGCACACGCTTGATCTGGCGCCGCGCCGAGCGGTAATCGACAGTGTGAAAGGACTTTCGGTATGGCTGAAACAGAACGCCTGATTTGTGAGCGTGCGCAGCTAGTTGAGGGCGGCGCGGCAGCGCGTTTCACCATCGAGTTTGACGGACAACCGTTGCAAGCATTTGTCGTCGCGTTCGACGGCAATGTTCATGCGTACGTCAATCGCTGCCCTCATCAGGGGACCGAACTCGACTGGCAACCCGGCCAGATCTTCGATGATTCGGGTCTATACTTAGTCTGTGCAACTCACGGTGCGCTGTTCCAGCCCGACAGCGGCCGTTGTGTCGGTGGACCGTGCCAGGGCGCGACGCTGGTAAAAATTGCGGTTGATGAAATCGAAAACCGGGTCCATCTTCGCACCGGGCGCTTGGTCTCGACGAGCCCGCCGCCGAATGTCCCGACCCCCTGATTTGGATAGCGCATGGAACCATCAATGAACCCGTCGTCACCCCCGCCTGCGTCGGAGCCGCTCAGTACACTCGCCGCAACGACGGCAGCGCCCGACCGGCAACAATCGGTGCTAGAGCAGCTTGCGTTTGCGACGCTTGCCGAGCAGCGTAGCGCACGGCGCTGGCGGGTGGCAACCTCGCTGCTGTGGTTGGCATTTTTCGTCTGGATCGTCATGACCATCGTTGGCGCAACATCGAGCCGCCGCGACATGGTTAGCGCAGAAAAGCATACCGCGCTCATCGAGCTAAAGGGCGTGATCTCTGCGGACTCTAAAGCCTCGGCCGACAAAATTATCATCGCCCTGCAAGCCGCGTTCAAGGACAAGAACACGCAGGGTGTCGTGCTGAGGATTGACAGCCCCGGCGGCAGCCCGGTGCAATCAGGCTATATCAACGACGAGATCAGGCGGCTGCGATCACTGCATAAGGAGATCCCGCTGCACGTCGTGGTGCAAGATATTTGTGCCTCCGGCGGCTACTACGTTGCGGTCGCTGCGGACAAGATTTTTGTCAACAAGGCCTCAATTCTTGGATCTGTCGGTGTGCTCATGGATGGCTTTGGCTTTACCGGCGCGATGGACAAACTGGGCGTCGAGCGGCGTCTGGTGACGGCGGGCTCGAACAAGGGCTTCCTCGATCCATTCTCCCCGGTGAATCCCGAACAACAAAAATACGCGCAGCAAATGGTCGGTGAAATCCACGAGCAATTCATCAGCGTGGTGCGCGAAGGTCGTGGCAAGCGGCTAAAAGAAACGCCGGATATGTTTTCGGGCCTGGTCTGGTCCGGTGAGAAGAGTGTTGCGCTCGGCCTCGCCGACGGCATCGGTGGGCTCGACTACGTTGCACGGGAGGTGATCAAGGCAGAACTGGTGGTTGATTTCACGTCCGAAGATTCATTGTCCGAACAGTTTGCGCGTCGTTTGGGTGCTTCAGCATCAGATTCGTTCTGGCAATCACTGTCTACAAAACTTTTTGCCGAACGTTCACGCGTGTCATTGCACTAGGGAGGGTCTGATTAAGTTCAGTGATAAGTCAGACTAGGGTGCCGCAGTTGCCAAACTCGTAAGAAATTCGACGCCGCACATATCT
>JAYVUH010000051.1:0-2745 GCA_043788115.1 Burkholderiales bacterium | reverse complement strand
GCCGATCTGCTCGACACCGCGAAGGGCATCAGTCACTGGAAGGCGAAGGGCCTCGACTTCTCGCGCATCTTCCACATGCCTGACATGCCGAAGGATGTTTCGCGCCTGCACAACGAAACACAGGATCACGGACTCGATGGTGCGCTCGACAACAAATTGATTGCCGACGCGCACCCGGCACTTGAGGGCAAGAAAAAAGTCGTTATCAACACCGATGTGCGAAATTTGAACCGCACGGTCGGTGCCATGCTGTCGGGTGCAGTCGCCAAGCGATATGGCAATGAGGGGCTTGCCGAGGACACCATCACGGTCAACCTCAGCGGCACGGCCGGCCAAAGTTTTGGTGCCTTCCTTGCCCGCGGGGTCACGCTAAACCTTACCGGACAAGCCAACGACTACGTTGGCAAGGGGCTCAGTGGCGGCAAGATCATCGTCAAGCCGAGCGCCGCGTTCAAGGGCGACCCGATCGAGAACATCATTGTCGGCAACACCGTCATGTACGGTGCGACCGCCGGCGAATCGTACTTCCGTGGCGTTGCCGGCGAGCGCTTCTGCGTACGAAATTCTGGGGCCTCCGCCGTTGTCGAGGGCACCGGTGATCACGGCTGCGAATACATGACCGGCGGAACGGTCGTCGTACTCGGGGCCACCGGGCGCAATTTTGCGGCCGGCATGTCGGGCGGTGTCGCGTACGTGCTCGATGAAGACGGCCAGTTTGAGAAACGCTGCAACATGGCGATGGTCGGCATCGAAGCGCTGGCGGATAAACCGTCAGCGGACAGTCATTTAGGCAAGGCTGACACCGACATCTTGATGTCGCTGGTCGAACACCACGCGCGTTATACCGGCAGTGAGCGCGCCAAGACTATCTTGGCGAACTGGGCCGTGTGGCTACCGAAGTTTGTGAAGGTCATGCCGACTGAGTACCGCCGCGCGCTCAGGGAAATTTCTGCGAAGACATCCGCGCCGGGTCAGCCGCCGGGACAACACAAGGCAGCGGCATAAAAAGCGACTGCATAAACTCGCCATCTGGCGGGCGTTTCCGGGCATAAATGCCTGAAGGTGCCCGCCAATAGTCAACTCTTGCATTTCGTTACATCGCAATCAGAAAGCCTCAGCATGGGAAAAATCACCGGGTTCAAGGAATTTGAGAGGCTCAGCGAGCCAGTGCTGCCGACTGCCGAGCGCGTCAAAAACTATCAGGAATTTGTGCTGCATCTTTCCGATGACGACGCCAAACAGCAAGGCGCGCGTTGCATGGATTGTGGCATTCCGTTCTGCCAGACAGGCTGCCCAGTCAACAACATCATTCCCGACTTCAACGATTTGGTGTTTCGACAGAATTGGCAGGAAGCGTTAAACACGCTGCACTCGACCAACAATTTTCCGGAATTTACCGGCCGCGTGTGCCCGGCGCCGTGTGAGGCGTCTTGTACGTTGAACATCAACGACGATGCGGTCGGCATTAAGTCGATCGAGCACGCGATCATCGACAAAGGTTGGGAGATGGGTTGGGTGGTGCCGCAGCCGCCGAAACGTAAGACCGGCAAACGCGTCGCCGTCGTCGGCTCTGGCCCGGCGGGTCTCGCCACCGCGCAGCAGCTCGCACGCGTCGGGCACGATGTGATCGTGTTTGAGAAAAGTGATCGCGTTGGCGGCTTGCTGCGTTACGGCATTCCGGACTTCAAGATGGAAAAGTCGCACATTGACCGTCGCGTTTCGCAGATGGAAGCGGAAGGCGTTCAGTTTCGCATCAAGCAGCACATCGGCGGGTCTTCAAAGACGGATACACCGGCTTCGGCACTGATGGCTGACTTCGACGCAATCGTGCTGGCTGGTGGTGCCGAGTGGCCGCGCGACTTACCGGTGCCGGGCCGCGAACTCGACGGCGTGCACTTCGCGATGGATTTTCTGCCGCAGCAGAACAAGATCATTGCGGGCGACGAAGTGCCAGGGCAGACGATGGCGACGGGCAAGCATGTGGTTGTGATCGGCGGAGGCGATACCGGCAGCGATTGTGTCGGCACCTCGAACCGCCATGGTGCGGCTTCGATCGCGCAGTTCGAGTTGATGCCGATGCCGCCCGAGCACGAAAACGGGCCGCTGGTGTGGCCATACTGGCCGGTCAAATTACGCACGTCTTCGTCACACGAAGAAGGCTGCGAACGCGATTGGTCGGTCGCCACGAAGCGTTTCGTCGGCAGCAACGGCAAGGTTGAGAAACTTATCGCCGCGCGGGTCGAATGGAAAAACCATGGTGGCCAAATGCGGATGCACGAGGTGCCCGGCTCGGAGTTTGAAATGAAGGCCGACCTCGTATTGCTAGCGATGGGATTTGTGTCGCCGGTACAGACCGGGTTACTCGAACAGTTCTCGGCGCTCGGCGTCGAAAAGGACCAGCGCGAGAACGTCAAAGCCGCAACCGAGGGCGCGATGGCCTACCAGACCACCAATCCGAAAGTATTTGCAGCCGGTGATATGCGTCGCGGTCAATCGCTGGTCGTATGGGCTATTCGCGAAGGTCGCCAATGCGCGCGTTCCGTCGACGAATTCCTCATGGGCACATCAGACCTTCCAAGGTAGTCGCGGTCCGCTCGCCTATCACTCTCGCACATAGTGCTCGGGTGCGCGCGTGGGCGCTTCTGTGCGCAGGCACAGAACCGAATTCCCCACTTGCGTGCGTCGCGGTCAATCACTGGTCGTTTGGGCCCCGGGTGTCAAATTCGCGAGGGACGCCAATGTGCG
>JAYVUH010000050.1:0-5912 GCA_043788115.1 Burkholderiales bacterium | reverse complement strand
ATAGGTGCCACGCCGGACGACCATACGCGCCAGTGTGCCGCCGCGGCACTCGGTGTGGCGCTCGCTGAGCATCCCGAGGCCATCGCCGAAATGTCTGCCAAGCCCGACTTCGAACTGACACCCAACCGACGCAAGATGGCCGAGTTCCCAATCGGGGCCTACATCATTCCCAATCCATACAACCGGATTGCGGCGTTTTCGTGTGCCGATCATCATTTCCTGCCGGGCTTTCCCGAGATGTCATGGCCGATGATGGAGTGGGTGCTGGAAACAAAGTACCGCCATCTGTTCCACGCCGAGACCGTTGCCAACGAGTCGATCTTGATCGCCGAGGCGGGAGAATCGAGTCTGATCGACATGATGAACGCGCTGCTCGTCCGATATCCGAACATCAGGCTGTCGTCGCTGCCACAATTCATTCCTGGCGGGCGGCAAATCGAGTTCTCACTGTCTGGTAGCCCCATCGAGGTACCAGCGGCAATGGCGGAGGCCAAAGCCGAAATCACGCGGCTCGGATTTCGTTTCTCAACATCGTAAGCACTGGAGACTCACATGGGACTACTCGATAGCATCATCGGCAGCGTGATGAACCGCGGTGGTGCGCAGGGCAGCACGCAGGGAAGTAACGCGCTGATGCATATGGCCATGCAAATGCTCACTGCACAAGGCCAGGGCGGCCAAAGCGGCCTCGCGGATATCGTCGCCAAATTTCAACAAGGCGGTCTGGGTCACCTCGCCGACTCTTGGGTCGGCACCGGCGCGAACATACCGGTATCAGCCGAACAGATTTCGCAAATTCTAGGTTCTGGGAAGCTGGGGGAACTTGCCAACCAGTTTGGCCTCTCGACCGACGATGTTGCGGGAGGGCTCTCAAAGGTACTGCCTGATTTGATCAATCAAGTCACGCCGGACGGACAGTTGCCGGCCTCCAACGACTTCATCACTAATGCGCTGTCGATGTTGATGAAGCGGTGAGAACTGTCGTTGTCGCGATGCTGCTCAGCGCCGCCGTCTCGTCAGCACATTCCACGCCGTCCGACCGCAGCAGTGATGCGAGTTGGGCGGCGCTCAAGCACGGCAACCACGTCATCTTGCTGCGTCATACAGAAACGGTGGCCGGTATCGGCGACCCGCCCGGCTACCGACTCGACGATTGCCGCACCCAACGAAATCTGAACGACACCGGCCGTGCACAAGCGCAGGCTTGGGCCAAGGCCGTGACAGAGAAGGCCATCCCGATTGGCGGCGTGTTCTCGTCAGTTTGGTGTCGATGTGTCGAAACGGCCACCCTCGCCTTTGGTCACACCCGTCGTCGGCCGGATACGTGGCCCGCGCTAAATTCGCATTTCGAACACCCAAGTTCCGCCGCGCTGCAAGCCGAGCAAGTGCGCGGTGGGATTCCAGCGAGAATGCAAGTGAGTAAGAATTTGGTGCTGGTCACACACCAGGTGAATATCGCGGCCCTGACCGGTACCATTCCGGCGATGGGTGAAGCGGTCATCGCACGCGTGCGCGCCAGCGCTGATAAACGCCAACCTGCCACGCTTGAGGTGGTCGGTACGTTGAAATTACCGTAGCGTGGAGGGTCTCCGCCGCGCACCGCCAGTTTCGCGAGAGAATATCGGTTGTACGGTTTTCAAATAATTTTCTCCTCACACACGACCACCGGGATCCCGATTGAAGATCAAGACCTTCGCCGACTTCTTACAAGCCGCACGCCTTCAGGAACAACCTCAGCGATTGCTGTTCGTCTTTACCAATTCGCAGTTGCCTGATGGCGCGTCCGACGAGCAGCGGGCACGTTTCGCCAACGGCGAAGGCGGCGCACTCGCGCCGTTGATGTGCGTTGAAAAGACCGTAGACGAAGTGCCGTCGTTTGCGTCGCTGGCCACTGAGACGGCTGGCATTCCGCAGCCGTGGACGATCGTATTTGCCGCGGCCCTGGCCGGACAGAACGGCGTCGTGCCGAGCAGCCAAGACGCAATGCTTCCCCTACAGAACATGATCGATGCGATCATCGCGGGAGACATGAGTGGCATGCTGCCGTTCGATCGCGATGGTGACCCGGTGGTGCTGTCGCGCTAGCCTTCAATTTGTTGAAACTGCCCTATCGACGGGCGCTTTCAGGCAAAAATGCCTGAAACGGCAATCCAGTCCTCGTGTTTCAAAAGGGCATGCCAGCGTCGCCAGCAAGTTAGTTGGGCGTCTCTTATGGCGCTGGCGCGACCGGCTTGGGTCGCTCCTCACCAGATAGCAGTATGGCGACCAATTCCACCGCAATCGTCACATCGTCGCTGACCGTTCCGAGCCAACTCTTCATTCCAAAATCGAATCGCTTCACCGTCAGTTCGGTGGACGCGGTGCAACGTGCGGGACGTGTGGAAACGGCCGCTTCGCACCCGGACTTGGATACTTTCAGCGAAGCCGGCTTGGAGACGCCGAGGAGCGTGATGTCGCCATCAATGGCGATCAGTTTGCCGTCCTCATAGCGAAAACGGGATGACTTGAATTCGATGGTGGGGAATCGATCGACGTCGAAGAACTCCGGCCCGCGCAGCAAGCGTCGCTTGGATTCGCTATCGAAATTGGTCGGCCTGAGTGAAGTGGTGTCGATAATCACGTGGATCGCCGCTTCCCGCTCACCAATCGGCTTGCTCGGCTCATAGCTGAGTACGCCGCTCATGCGCTCGAATACACCGCGCACTGGAATAAAGCCCAGATACTTGGTCTCATAGGTCGTGCGGGTTTCCTTTGGGTCGATTTCATAGCGAGCCGCCGCTGCCGCCCCCGCCCAGAGCAGCGTCATGAGCACGACGACAAGGCGACCAGCGGGACTACCCGGCCTGATCGTCATGTCCGGCTTGACGGGCGAAAAACTTGTCGATCACGCGCCGATCTTTCTTGGTGGGCCGCCCGGGGAATACCGGTGGCGGCAAGTCTTTGAGTTCTTTTCTGAGCGCTTCCCGTGCCGTCACGCTCTCTGGCGTTTCGCCGTACATAGCCTCGGCGACCTTCGCGGCACCACGTTTTTCGGCTAATCCGGCCACCACAATAGCCCATTCATATGGCGGTTTCCTGACAAGAATGCGGTCACCGACCTTGATGGTTTTGGCCGGCTTGACGCGCTCGTCGTTGACGTAGACACGTCCAGCGGCGATGGCGTCAATGGCGATCTGGCGGGTCTTGAACAAGCGGGCGGCCCATAGCCACTTATCAACACGAACGTTTTCCATCGATGTCTTCTTCTCAGACGCCATCATCGGGCCGCCTGCTGTTTGTGCTCCGGTCGCATCCCCGCGCAGCGGGGCCCCTGCTCCTCCCGTCCGCACAAACGGCCCATAGCCACTTATCAACACGAACGTTTTCCATCGATGTCTTCTTCTCAGACGCCATCATCGGGCCGCCTGCTGTTTGTGCTCCGGTCGCATTCCCGCGCAGCGGGGCAACGAGCTGTCGTCGCGGCCGCGCCTCGGCGCTCTATGGCTCGTCGCACGCGACTCGAAACCCCATCTCGCCTCTTCCCGTCCGCACAAACGGCCCACAGCCATTTATCGACCATCACGGCGTCGAGCGGGACCGCGCTACTTGCCACTGACCTTCGCCAGTTTGACGCTCGCGATATTCATCGGCAGCCCCGTACCGGTATCGTACTCAACGCCGGCCATGACGCCGAGCGATGCGATTTGCTTTGCCGTTTTGGGCGTGTTGTATACCGCATACATCGCACCCAGCGCAAAGTCACGCCCGGAACCGATCGCCCAGAAACGATCGAACTCGAACACTTCGCGCATCGAATACACACCGAAGATGCCGGTCGCATTAACGACCAGCGCGGTCAGCTGTGACGATTCGTAGGGGTCGTCGTCCTCTTCTTTGGGGTTGAGGTAAGCCTCTTCCTTGAGGATCGGATGGATCTTGCGAAAACTCTCGTAAATCTCGTGGCGGCCGTTGAAACTAAAATCCTTGGCCTTTTCATGGTTTCTCAGGATGCTCTCCAGCACCATCTGATGCGCAGCCGAGCCGGCAATGCCGAAAAACGTGCCGTTGTGCTTGAGAATTTTCTCCGGCGCGGCGTCGTGGGCGCTGCCCAAGCGGGTGGCACCGAAAGTCGTCAGCGTATCCCCGGCAATCACGGCTTGCCCGGCTTTTTTCACAACAACGATGGTGGTCATGGCGTGGCTTTCAAAGCGAGATTTTGGCGCGGAGCGTAGACCTAATCCGCGCCCATATTTTAGACGCTATCGGGGCAGGCATTCCGCTAGCGTCGCGACCCCCACCCGAACGCTTGAAGGTGCCAAAATTGCGTGTATTCTCATTGACTTAGACAGCCTGTACGGGCACACTTTTCCCTTCGCCCACGCTCGCTTGATCGCCCCCGATAAGGGTGTTCAAGTAGCGGCCTTCTCAACAAAAACGATATGGAACTCGACTATGTTCATGCGTCAATCTCCTGAAGCCCGCAAATTTTTAATTCGCCGCAAGCTGAGCGCTGTAGCGCTAGCGGTGACCATGACGATGGCGGCCACGATTACGGTGTCCCGTGCCGACGCCAAAACCTTCCGCTGGGCCTCGCAGGGCGACGTGCTAACGATGGATCCACACGCGCAGAATGAAGGCTTGAACAACGCCATTTCCGAGCACGTCTATGACGCGCTGGTTGCACGCGACCGGAAGATGGCGATCGAGCCGAGCCTTGCGTTGTCGTGGCAACAGGTGAACCCGACCACTATGCGCTTCAAGCTGCGCGACAAAGTGACTTTCCACGACGGCGCCCCGTTCACCGCCGATGACGTGGTGTTCTCGATTACGCGTGCGCTGGAAAAAACCTCCAACTTCGCCGCCTATATGCAGGGGATCAAGGAAGCGAAAAAAGTCGACAACCTCACCGTTGACCTGATTCTGAACGGTCCAGTGCCGACGTTACTCGACCAGCTTGCCGAAGTGCGCATCATGAATCGGGCTTGGGCGGTCAAGTACAACGTGCAAAAGCCACAGGACTTCAAGAACAAGGAAGAGACATTCGCCGCGCGTAACGCCAACGGCACCGGCCCCTTCGTGCTGCGTACGCGTGAACCGGATGTGAAAACCGTCATGGTCGTCAACTCCAATTGGTGGGGCAAGCGCGAATCGAACGTGACTGAAGTGATCTACACACCGATCAAGCAGGATGCCACACGCATCTCAGCGCTCATCACCGGTGAAATCGACCTCGTACTCGACCCTCCGCTTCAAGACATGGGTAACCTCAAGGCAAATCCCAAGCTCAAAATCGCCGAGGGAAATGAGAACCGCACCGTTTTCTTCTCCATGGATCAGAGCCGCAACGAGTTGCTGTATTCGAACGTGAAAGGCAAGAACCCGTTCAAAGACCTGCGTGTGCGCCAGGCAATGTTGCTGACAATCGATATCAACGCATTGCAGAAAACTGTGATGCGCGGACTGTCGCTTCCCACTATGTCGATGATCGCACCACAAGTGCGCGGCTACTCGAAAGACCTCGAGAAGCGCCCTGCGGTTGACATCACAAAAGCAAAGAAGCTGATGACCGACGCCGGCTACCCGAACGGCTTTGAAGTGACGATGGATTGCCCGAACAACCGCTACATCAACGACGAACGCATCCGCACCGCAGTCGCCGGCATGCTGTCCAAGATCGACATCAAGATCAAGCTCAACGCCATGCCGCGCGTCACCTACTTCCCGAAAATCCAGAACATGGATACGAGCTTCTATCTGTATGGCTGGGGCGTGCCGACCTTCGATTCGCTCTACACGCTGCTGTCGATCGTGCGCACCAAAGCCAGCGGCGGTGATGGTGAGCAAAACTACTCAGGCTACTCAAACCCCAAGGTTGACGCTTTGATCGACCAGCTGAAGACTGAGGGCGACTTCGCCAAACGCGCGGCGCTCAC
>JAYVUH010000049.1:0-13206 GCA_043788115.1 Burkholderiales bacterium | reverse complement strand
CGGTGGTGCCAGCCCGTCGTAGCGCACCGCCGCCCCTCCCGGATACATCTAAGCTCTACACGGGGTCCGGCCAATTCGTAAAGCCGCCCGCCGCGCCGGTACCAGCCGTCAAGGGGCCTGAAGAGTTCACCCTGAACTACGAGTCATTAGATATTCGCGCGGTGGTGCAATCGATTCTTGGCGACATGTTGCGCGAGTCGTTTTCAATTCATCCGCAGACCACCGGCACTGTCACGATTCGACTCTCGAAGCCGGTTTCTCGTAGCGAGTTAATCCCGACGCTTGATGTGTTGCTGCGTCAAAACGGCCAGATCATGGTGCGAGAGGACGGCATTTACAAAATCATGCCTGCTGCCGTTGGCACGCGTGGATCGGTTACCCCACAGGTGATGACCACACCGGCACAGTTGCCGAATGGTTACAGCGTACAGATCGTGCAGCTGCGTTTCGCGGGCGTGCGTGACATGCAACGAATCCTCGAGCCGTACGCGGTCGAACCACAATCGTCGATCCGCATCGACGAGTTGCGCAATCTGGTGATTTTATCCGGCACGCAACGCGAGCTGAAACACATGCTCGAAGTCATCGAGATATTTGACGTCGACTATCTGGCCGGTTACTCGGTCGGGCTGTTCCCGATGCAAACCGATGTCAAAGCGTTGTCGGCGGATCTAGATCGCATTTTTGGCGGTGGCGGTACCGGGGCGGCGGCGACACCGAGCCCGTTGGCCGGGATCGTGCGCATCGTGCCAATCGAGCGCCTCAACGGCTTACTGGTCATCACCACACAACCACGCTATCTTGATGAGGCGCGCAAGTGGATCGACCGGCTCGACAAGGGTGGCGGGCTAGCTGGCGGGACACGATTGAATGTCTATCCCGTACAAAACGGCCGCGCGGATCGCTTGGCGCAACTGTTGACCGATATCTATGGCAACCGACAAGGCGGCACCACGGGAACCGGCGCCACGCTGGCACCCGGCGCGAGGCCGACCACCACGACCACCACGACCACGCCGGCGGTGCCCGGACAGGGTGGTGGTCAAGCTGGACAGGGTGGTCCGCTTGGCGCATTTCTTTCGAACATCTTCCAGTCGAGTGGTACGGCGGTCTCCAAAGATACCCGCATCATTGCCGACGACGACAATAACGCGCTGCTGATTCTGGCATCCCCGACAGACTACGAAACCATCCTTGCGGCGTTGCGCCAGCTCGATGTGCCGCGCCGGCAAGTGCTCGTTGAAGTGCTGGTTGCGGAAGTCACGTTGACCGATGAACTCAAGTTCGGCATTGAATGGTTTATCAATGCGCGTAACAACACGGTTGGCGCGTTGCGCAACCCCGGCGGCGACAGCAGTATCCTGCCGCGTGCATTGCCACAGCTTCCCGGCCTGGCCGGCGCGGCTGATCCGCGCGGCACGTTCCCGGGAACCTCGACCACCATCGTTCCGTCCACGCCCGGCTTACAACTCATCAACGTGCTTGGCACCGATATCCGTGCGGTACTACAGGCGTTGGGACAAGATGGTCGTGCCAGCGTTGAGTCAGCACCGAAATTGCTGGTGCTGGATAACGCCAAAGGTACCGTCAACGTCGGCACGCGGATCTCGGTGGAGACTGGCTCGTCGACTGGCTCGGGGACCGGCGGCAACACCGTGACCACGCGTCAGTACATCGATACCGGTGTGTTGTTGACAGTGACGCCTCGCATTAACGCCGGTGGACGGGTAACGCTCGATATCAATCAGGAAGTCAGTTCGGCGGGCGCGTCGTCGAGTAACAATCCGCCGATCAATACGCGTAAGGCGCAGACAACGGTAAACGTTGCCAGCGGTGAAACGATGGTGCTGGCCGGGCTCATTCAAAAAGATCGCGGCAGTGGCTCGGCAGGGGTACCGTTACTGTCGAAGATTCCGATCATCGGCGGCCTATTCGGCACGCAGACGTTCCGTAACAATCGCACGGAGTTGGTGGTGTTGATCACGCCGACCGTGATTTCGAGCAACGATGAAGCGCGCGGTGTCACTGAAGAGTTGCGCAAGAAGCTGCCATCCATCGAGCACTTGATGCCAAAGAAGGTCGAGCCGAAATAGCGGTATGTTGGTGTAGGGGCCCCACTTAGGGAACCTCTGATTAAGTTCAGTTCTAAGTCAGACTAGGCGCGAGCATAAAAATATTGACGCCGCATATGTTTGATATGTAAGGAGATATTTTTATGTGAGCAGCAACCTCATTTGACAAGACCGAAGCGACGAAATGGACTTAATCAGAGGTTCCATAGATCCTAGCGCGCTACCAGCGCCAGCCATGCTTGTTGAAAAATCGCACCGCCGAGCGGACGAACATGCCGATATGTTTAGGCCCCTTGCCCGAGGCATTGCCGCCGGCGTGAACGACGCGGCACTCAGCCACGCGATCAATGCGTGAAAACTGTGCGATTCGCCGGCTCAGGTCAAAGTCTTCGAAGTACAGGAAAAACGTCTCGTCAAAGCCGCCTGAGGCTCGCCAAATGTCACCACGAAGCATCAGAAAACAACCCGAGACAATGCGGCAATTGGAGAGCGGCGAATCAAACGACGCGTCGCGGTAGTCATAGTGGCTTAGCGAAGCCGCAAAGAACCTCTTAATCCAAGTCGGCGCAAACCCGCGAAGCGCGAGTACACCCAGGCCTGGATCACGCTTGACCAGGTACTGCGGCTGGCCGTCCGCAGACGATGCGACCGGCGAGATCGCACCGCAAGCCGCGTTGCTGTCAAAGTAAGCGATAGCGTTGGCAATCGACTCGATCGCGAGTTCGACATCCGGGTTCAGTACCAAGACAAAGTCGGCGGCGGATCCATTGAGCGCGCGATTGTTGGCTACGCCAAAGCCCTGATTTGAGGGCATCGCAACATAGGTGTAGTCGATCACGGCTGTCCCTGCGGCAGCGCGCTGCGCATCATCCATTGCCGCTTTGATTTGCGTCTTGCCGTTGACGGCATCGGCTGTTTGGGTGCCGTTATCAACGATTCGCAAGCTGGCTGTGGCCAGCAGTTGACGCGCCATCGCAAGTTCAACGGCGACGCGAAGACTGGTGAGTGTTTTAATTAGCCAGGAGACGTCGGAATGGTAGACGACGATGCAGACTTGAAGCGAGCGTGACATGGAAAAAGGATATCACGCGCCTTTGCCGTTTCGCCATGCAAACCGCGTCCATGGCTGACGGCTCGCATATAATTTTTCATGTCCTCCTATATGCAGCGCCCGCACCCACAACCAAACCCGCACCATTGAACTCCTCAAGCCAGATCCCGGCCGGGCCCGCTCAACGATTGCTCAGTATCGTGACGCCCGCCTTCAATGCGCGAGAATTCTTGCCGGCGTTGATCGAATCGGTCGCGGCAATGCCTTCACCTAGCGCGTTTGAATGGGTTTTGGTCGACGATGGCTCGAGCGATGACACCGCCGCACTGTTCGAGACGGCGGCGAAGTCGCATCCGAACTGGCGCTTGCTGAAGCAGACAAATAAAGGTGTCGCGGCGGCGCGCAATCGTGGACTCGATGAAGCGACGGGCACATATATCTGGTTCGTTGACGCGGATGATCTCGTCGTGCCGAATGGTTTTGCGGTGCTGCTCGCGGCCGCCTCAGAGAGCCCCGATCTGGTCGCGTTCCAAGCGGCGCGCTTCGTTAGTGGCGAAGCGGATAGCACTGTGTTCAAGGCCACCAAGCCGCAGGCGGCGGCAGGCCAGGATTGGGTGACGTTGCTCATCCGGCAAAAAGAATGGCGGCACTTTTTGTGGCAGTACTGGTACCGTCGGCAGTTCCTGCATGCCTGCGCAATACGCTTTGCCGAAGGCCTCATTCACGAGGACATCGCCGTCGTGACGGCGGCGGCGCTGAACGCGTCCCGCGTTCGTTATGTCGATCAAATTGCCTATCGCTACCGAACCAACCCGTCATCCCTGACCAACAGTCGCAATCAGCAGCAGCTAATGTCGCGAATCGACAGCTACTTCGTGGTGATCGAGCAATTGCGCGAAATCAACCGGCGCACATTCATAAGACCCGACACACGCCGCCTGCTGCAAGGTGAAATCGTCGGCCAAGCGCTTCAGGTGTTTGAGCTTGCCAAGCAACTCGGGCATGCCGGACTGCAGCGTCAGGTTATTGAGAAAGCGCGAGGCCGCCGGTTTGCACAAGGGTTGATTGCCGACGTCAACGGGTTCAAGCGCTTTCGGCAAGTTGCTGCGATTTGGTTAAAGCAAATGGGGTTCTTGTCCATTGGCACGCAACAGGGGATACGCTGATGTCGCCCCAAGTCGCCCCTTGGTCGACTGTGCGTACGGTGGTTTACCAGATTGCGATTTCCCTCGCCGCGCTGTCATTGTTGGTGGCACCGTTCCGGTCGAGCGCCGGGCTGCGTGCTGCGACACTACTCGTCGCTGCCGGGCTACTGGCGGCGTATTGGTGGCGCAGCAAGACGCCGACAATCCAGATTCCTTCCGGATTGTTTTTGCGAACGATGGTTGCGCTTTGGGTGGTCGTCGTGTTTCTTTACAGCAGTTTGAGCGCCGACCCGTTGACCAGTTTGGCGTCGTGGCGTGGCGATGTGCTCACGCCGCTGTTGGCGGGAATCGTCTGCTATTCGCTAGCGCTAACAAGGCTGGCTGTCGGCGTTTGGCTGTCGGCGTTGTTGCTCGGGTTGCTCGCGCTGACCGGTATGTCTGTGATTGATCCGTTTCAACCGGCGATTGGCACGCATGAACCACGCTACCTGAGCGTCGGCTGGTTGTCGACCTGGGTGGTGATGCTTGCGGCGCTGCTCCCGACGGCTTGGTTGATCCAATGGCCGCGTCCGCGGTGGGCGCAGTTACTCGCCGTTGTCGCGTTTGCCGCAATCTTGATCGCGGCTTGGTTTAGCGCTAACCGTATCGTATGGCTGTGCTTTGGCACCATGCTAGTGATCTACGCTGCGTTCAACTTTCGCAGCATGGGTGGCAAGTCATCGACACGTTTGGCGTTTGTTATTGCAGGACTGACAGCGGCAACCGCCATGTTTTTCGTGGCATCAGGTATGCGCGCCGCTCAGTTTCCAGAGGCGAATGTCGATAGCGTTTCCATCCTGCAAAAAGACGATCGTCAGATCATCTGGGTGGCAGCGCTTGACGCGATCCAACAACGACCGTTGACGGGTTACGGTTTTGCACTGGAGGCGTCTCACGACGCGCTTGCCGAGCGATTTGCCGACCCGGGCTTTCAGAAAGTGTTTCGTCATACCCACAATTTCGTTTTGAACTACGCGATTCAGATGGGCATTCCTGGGGGCCTGGTTGCGGTGTTACTTTTTGCGGGCTTGGCCCACGCTTTCTGGACAAGACGCAACGTGTCACCGTTCTCAAGAGGCATCGCCACGTGTGGATTGATGTTGGTGGCGGCTTTCTTCCTGCGCAACATGACCGACGATTTTTTCCACCGCCATGCCGCGTTGTTGCTGGGCGCCTTAGTTGGAATGTTGTTGGCGATCTGTGACTGGCGAGACGACGGGGCCGAAGCCTAGGTTCCTGAGAACTGCATCCGATGCAAACTGGCATACAAACCGTTGGCCGCGAGTAGTGTGCGATGCGGTCCCACTTCGGCGATGCGGCCGTTCTCGAGCACAACGATGCGGCTCGCATTTTCGATGGTGGACAGTCGGTGTGCGACAACGATGGTGGTGCGGCCTTGCATGAGCGTTTCCAGCGCGGCCTGCACGGCACGCTCGGATTCGGTGTCGAGAGCCGAGGTTGCCTCGTCGAGCAGCAGAATCGGCGCATCCTTCAGTAGCGCGCGCGCAATCGCCAAACGCTGACGTTGGCCTCCCGAGAGTCGCGCGCCGTTCTCGCCGATCATGCTGTCGTATTGCTCTGGCAGTGCGTCGATGAACTCCGCACAGTTGGCAGCCCTAGCCGCGGCGATGATTTGTTCACGAGATACTTCGTCTTCGCGGCCATAGGCGATATTGGCGGCGATCGTGTCGTTGAATAGCACCACATCCTGACTAACGAGTGCGATTTGACGGCGTAGCGCATGCAGGCTGATATCGCCGAGCGCAATGCCGTCGAGTTTCACCACGCCGCTGGTGGGGCCATAGAAGCGTGGCACCAAATTCACCAGACTGGTTTTGCCGCCGCCCGAGGGCCCGATCAAGGCGATCGTCTCGCCGGGCTGAATGGTCAGCGTGATGTTATCGAGGGCCGGCGCAGGTTTATTCGCATACTGCAGCGACACGCCATCAAAATGAAGCTCGCCCTTGGCCCTACCCAGCATCAATGCGCCGACGTCAACTTCTGGTTTGGCGTCGATCAGCGCAAACACGCTTTCGGCCGAGGCAAGTCCGCGCTGGATTTGTTCATTCACGCTGGAGAGCGCCTTGATCGGCGTCATCAGCATCCCTGCTGCCGTGATGAAACCGACGAACTCAGCAACACCCATACCGGTGCCGAGCGAGCGACTGGCCGCCAGATAGACGATAAAGGCGATCGCCGCAGACACGACCAAATGCGTGAGCGGTGTTGCCGCTGCTGCCGCCGCGCTTTGCTTCATGTTGAGTTGGCGGATGCGGTTGGCGGCGGCATCAAAGCGCTTTCGTTCGTATGCCTCGCCGCCGAAGATCTTGATCACCTTGAGGCCACGAATCGCCTCTTCCAACACGTCGGTGATCGCCGCGTGGGCGAATTGGCCCTGACGATTGATTTCGCGCAAGCGTTTGCCGAACGCGCGGATGACCAGCGCCATAATCGGCACGGTCACAAACATGATGATGGTCAGCTTCCAGTTGAGCGTGAAAAGTGAATAGAGCACCATGGCGAGCGTGGCCACGCCGCGCACGACGGAATTCAATGCGGTCGTGGCTGATGCCTGCAGACCGATCACGTCGTTGGTGACCTTTGACATCAGGGTGCCGGTCGATAGTGTGTCGAAGCCATCCATCGGCAGGCGTAGAAGCTTCTCAAACATGCGGTTACGCAGATCGAGCATCAGCTTGTTACCCACCCACTGCATGCCGTAGCCGGCGATGAAGTGTGACAAGCCGCTCATAAAAAAGATGAACACGATGCCAAACGCCGCGAACGCCGCATAGCGCTCGTTGCCTTCAACGAACAGTTCGTTGATCACTTTCGTTAGATAGAGCGCGACCGATCCTTCGACCACACCGCCGACGGCCATGGCCAAGACTGCGCCAGCGAATGCGAGTCGATACGGCTTTACGTAGCCGAGTAGGCGACGGTAAAGGGCAGCAGAAGAAGGTTGGCCGAGAGTTGTGGATATGCTCATAATACTATTTTACGTGGCCGACGGAGTGGTTGGCAGCGCGGTCGACAGTGCCGGGCGTCCCAGCAGCTCGCGATACAGCGCCACGTAGTCTGTCGCCATGTTGCGCGGCGTGAGGCTGGCGACACGCTTTGCCGCATTCAAGCCCATCTGGTTATCCGCCATCGCCGAGTCGAGAGCGACGCTGATGGCGTCAGCGATGGCGGGCGTATCGAGTGCATCGACAACGAAGCCTTCAATGCCGCTAGTGATTAATTCTGCTGCGCCAGAGCGGTTGCTGGTGATGGTCGGCAGTCCGCAAGCCATGGCTTCCAAGCAGGCATTGGGTAGTGGGTCGTACAGCGTGGGCAACACGAACACATCCGCCGCCGCATAGTACGGCTTGACGTCATCCACACCACCGACAAACGTCACCCGGTCGGACAATCCAAGTTGGTCCGCGAATGATTGAAATCGCACGAGATGTTTGTCGTGGCCGACGACGATTCCGCGGACACTTTCACGCGTGAGGCGTCCATGCCCTTCTTGGTCGGCGAGTCCCATCAAAAAGCCGATCAAGCCTTTGCGCTCAAAGCCGGAGCCAACAAATAGCGCAACCGGTGCCGATTTTGGAATGTGCAACGATTGTCGTGTCTCGGCGCGGTGAATCTCGCGCAGGCCGGGATGAAAGGCGGTCGAATCGACGCCCGATAGAATCACTCGCAGCTTTGCCGCATCGATGTCGAAGTGCCTCTCAATATCGGCCTTGACCATTTGTGAGTTGCAAATCACGGCACGCAGTTTGGGGGACTCAAACATGGCGCGCTCGGTCGCCAACAGATAGCGGTGGTGCGGATTGAGCGCAATGCCAAGTTGCTTGAAGCCGCTGGTGACGCGGCGTCGTTGCGCCAACCACTCGGCGTGCACGCCGTCACCGGCGCGAAATACATCGCAGCCGACAATGCGCTCATGCGATTGCACGAGGTCGTAGTGTGTATCGGCCAAGTGTGCGTGTACTGCAGCAGCAAAACGCTTGTCTCGGCCCGTCGAGGTGACGTAGCGTGGATTGAGGATGACGTGGTCGATGGCGGCACCGGTTCGGGCGGCGTCCTGTGCTGGCCACTCGCGCGTCAGGACGGTCATTGATATGCCTTCGTCAGCCAGCGCTGTTATCGCGGATTGCACAAACCGTTCCGCACCGCCAAATGGGTTGTACTTCGCGCGAATGAGTGCGATCTTCACGGGTGTTGTTGCCCTAGCGTTCGCCGACAAACTAGCTGGCGAGGAGGTCATTCACGGCGTCGTGCACCTGCGCCACCGGCAGCGATATCAGGCAATCGCTGACTTTCGAGCCGCCGCATCCATCGTTACCGCACGGACGGCATGAATGCTCCGGCCGGGTGGAGGCGACCACGCGAAACTTCACACCCCACGGCCCCCAGTGTTTTTCACCCGAGGGGCCGAACAAGGCGACGGTCGGCGTCTGCATCGCGGCGGCGATGTGCATGGGGGCGGAATCAACGCCGACAAAGGCGCGCGCTCTGGCGGTCAATGCGGCGAGCTCCTTGAGTGACAGCGAGCCGGTCAAATCAATCACTGGCGCTTTCAAATGCGTCTTAATGGCAGCAACCATTTCGCGCTCGTCGGCCGTCGGTGCGGCGGTCAGCACAACCTTGTCGCCCTGTTTGCCGAGTTGCAAAATCAACTCGGCAAATTTTTCGGCGGGCCAGGTCTTGAAAAACCAGCGCGAGGTCGGATGCATATGGATGAAGCGTTTTGCATCCACGCCATGCATTGCCATCAACGCGTCGACTTTGGCTTCCGCTGCCGCGCCGGGAATCAGCACCAGTTTTTTTTCATCCTCGGTCGGATGAATGCCAAGCCTTCGCAGGGCATCGAGGTTCTGCTCAACCGTGTGTCGGAAGGTGGTGCGTGGCAATGGAAACGTGTGGGTAAAGCTGGCGCGCCACCAACCGGAGTTGCGGCCTTCGCTCATGCCTGTTGCTCTCGGCGCGACCGAGATCTTTGGGCCGAGTATTCGTGTCAGCCACGCGCCGCGCGGGTGCTCGGTCAGATGAAACACGATGTCATAGCGGCGGCGGCGTAACGTGGAGATCAGCTTCCACTCGGCCGACGCTTGTCCGATGAGCCCTAGGTGCTTCCAGTCGCGGTCAATGGTATGGACCGTGGAGACGGACGGATGCTCGGTCAGCATTTCCTGCGTGTCCGAATAGACTAGCGCGTCAATCTCGACGTGAGGCAGGCGGTTCTTCAGCGTTTTGAAGACTGGCGAAGAGAGCAGGACGTCGCCTTGATGGCGTAGTTTGACGACGAGAATGCTGCGAATGGACTGTGGGTCGAAGGCGAGTTCGTGCATCCTGCGACGATAGCAGAAATCGCTTCGACCGCCACACTTTGTACGCCACTTGCCCTGCCTCAAGCCAAGTCATAATACTGGCTCATTTCGCCCACACTCCGGAACCTGCCATGTCCCCATTTTCCAAGCGAATTTCACTCGCTTCCACGTTCGTGCTCGGCACACTCATTTTTGTCCAATCTGCGTTGGCGCAAACTGGCTATTACCGGCAACCGGCCATTCACGGCGACACAGTCGTATTCGTTGCTGAAGGCGACTTGTGGCGCACCTCGATCACGGCTAGCGACGCGGTCGCGCGGGCCCAGCGCCTCACCACCCATTTGGCGGAAGAAAGCCAGCCACGCATCTCGCCGGACGGTAAATTGGTGGCCTTCACGGCACGTTACGAAGGCCCGGCCGAGGTCTATGTGATGCCGATCACCGGCGGCCTGCCCACGCGGCTGACACACGAAGGCGACAACGCACGCGTGCAAGGCTTTAGCCGCGACGGCCGAGTCTTATATACGTCCTCGCGCTACTCGGGTAAGCCGAGCCAGCGCATGTACGCGGTGGACCCCGTCAGCAAGATATCGCAACCCATCCCCTTGGCGGAAGCGGCGGAGGGTTGCTATCTTGGCAACGACTTCGTGTTTGCGCGGCTGCCGCAAACGTCGGACAACGTGAAAAATTACCGCGGTGGCCTAGTGCAACAGCTATGGCGCTTTGACGGTACCAGCGAGGCCGTGTTGTTGACGGCAGACCATCCCGGCACCAACCGCCAACCCATGTGCGGCAGTGCGCGCATCTACTTTCTATCGGATCGCGACGGCACCATGAACGTCTGGTCGATGGCGGCCAAGGGCGGAGACGCAAAGCAGCACACCCAGCATCGGGGCTTCGATATTCGCACTGCGACTATTTCGCCCGATCAGGGTCGTATCGCCTATCAGCGCGGCGCCGACATTCATGTGCTCGACGTAGCCACCGGCGCCGACCGCGTGTTGTCGATTTCATTGCAATCCGACTTCGAGCACACCCGCACGCGCTGGGTCAAAACCCCTTGGGACTTTGTGACGGCGGCCGAACCGTCACCGACAGGTGATCGTGTCGCGTTTACCGTGCGGGGCGAGATCGTCGTCATGCCGGTCGGCAACGGTCGACGCGTCGAGCTGGTGAAAAATGCCGCCGTACGTGCCCGCGAAGTGAAGTTCGCTGCAGATGGCAAGAGTGTTTACGCGTTTTCGGATCAGTCGGGCGAATTTGAGCTGCACAAGCTGCCGGCCAATGGGGTGGGTGCCGGCAAGGCGCTGACCAGCGGCGCAAAGACGTTGCGACGTGGGCTGGGCGTATCACCGGATGGCAAATGGGTGGTGCACGATGACAAGTCTCGCGTCTTGTATTTGACCGACACTTCGACCGGCGCGACACGCGAGATTGATCGCAACAAGTTTCAACAGTTTGGCGAAATGGTTTGGTCACCGGACAGCAGATATCTGGCTTATTCCAAAAAGGCGCTCAACCAGTTCGACCAGCTTACCTTACTCGACACCACGACCAACTTAGTTTCTGCGCTTACCTCGGATCGTTACGATGCTCGCGATGCGGCGTTTTCGCCTGACGGCAAGTGGTTGTATTTTCTCGCCGATCGGAACTTGCGAAGTGTGGTGGACGGACCATGGGGGCAGCGCAACCCAGAGCCGTTTTTTGACCGGCAGACACGCATCTACGCTTATGCACTCGACCCGGCCGCACGCTGGCCGTTCCAGCCGCGCGATGAATTGATGCGGCCGGAGGCATCCAGGCCTGACGCCAACGCCGCCCCAAAGACCGACGCCAACACTGAGGCCAAAACCGAAGACAAGGCAGACACCAAAGCGCCGCAAGTGACCGATGCAAAAGCGCCGACCAAGCCCCTGGTTATTTCGCCGCTAGTGCTTGAAGGCTTACGCGCGCGTTTGTATGAGGTGCCAGTTGCAGCGGGCAACTATCGGCAGCTCAGCACCGACGGCAAGCGCCTGTTCTTTGTGGTGAATGATCCGATTGAGCGAAAGCAGTCATTGCGCTCGGTCGCGATTGAGGCACCGAATCCTACGCCGCCAACCGTGGATGTGTTCATGGAGGATATTCGTGTCTATCGCATGACGCAGGATCGTAAAAAATTGATGGTGCGCCGTCAGCCCACTCCACTGATCAATGAAGTGTTTGTGTTCGATGTCGGCAAGGCAGCGCCACTGCCGGCCGAGCAGGGCAAGTTCGCGGTCAATATGCGCGACTGGATGATCGAGCTCGATCCACGCCAGGAATGGCAGCAGATGTTCACCGACGCTTGGCGGATGCATCGTGACTTTTTCTACGACGCCAATATGCAGGGTGCCGACTGGGCGACCGCACGGCAGCGGTTTCAACCGCTGCTCAATCGCGCCACCGACCGTGCCGAAGTGAACGACGTGATTGCGCAGATGATCTCTGAAGTGCGCGCGTTGCATAGCCAGACCAATCCCGGTGATCTTCGCCGCGGTCAGGACACCATTGACGTTGCCGGGCTGGGCGCAGACTTGACGAAATCCAAGGACGGGTTTCGGGTCGAACGCCTGTTTGGCGGCGATCCTGAGTTGATCGAGGAGCGCAGTCCGCTGGCTCACGCCGAAGTCAACGTGCGAATCGGCGAGACCATCACATCGATTAACGGCGTGGCGACAACCGGTATGGCGACCATCGGCGAATTGCTGCGAAACCAAGCGGACAAGCAAGTGCTGCTAACGGTGGTCGCGGCTGATGGCAAGCGTCGTGACGTGATTATGCGTCCGGTCACGTCGCAACGCGATCGGGAGCTTCGCTATCTTGCGTGGGAGCTTGAGCGCAGCCAGCGGGTTGACCGTGACAGTCAGGGTAGGATTGGCTACCTGCATTTGCAGGCGATGGGTGCTAACGACATCGCCCGTTGGGCGCGCGAATTCTATCCGGTCTATCAGCGCGAGGGACTCATCATCGACCTGCGCAGCAACAACGGCGGCAACATCGATTCGTGGATCCTCGAAAAGCTGCAACGACGTGCTTGGCACTTCTTTCAATCACGCGATACCGACCTCAATTACTCGAACCAGCAATTGGCGTTTCGCGGCCATGTGGTGGCGCTGATCGACGCCAACACTTATTCGGACGGAGAAACCCTAGCGCAGGGCCTTCGACGGTTGGGGATTGCCCCGCTGATTGGCAAGACCACGGCGGGCGCTGGTATCTGGTTATCAGATCAGAACCGGTTGCGTGACAACGGCATTGCCCGCGCCGCGCAGTTCGCGGTGTTCGTTGACAACAAGGGCGAGCGTAGTTGGATCACCGAAGGTGTCGGTGTCAAACCTGATATAGAGACGGATAACCCGCCGTTCGCGACCTACAAGGGTGAGGATGCACAACTGGCGCGGGCCGTCGCGTATCTGAAGGACAAACTTGCCAAAGAGCCGCTACCGAGCATCACGATGCCGGCGTTTCCGGTGCTGAAACAATAGTCAAAGTCTAGAATTGGCGGGCGTTTTCAGGCATTTATAGCTGAAAACGCCCGCCCCTGCTGGTGTTTGGCT
>JAYVUH010000048.1:0-6236 GCA_043788115.1 Burkholderiales bacterium | reverse complement strand
GCCGGCGTCGGCGTGCGTGGACCCTTGCTATGGCCGGCGCCCATTCTGGAGTGCGTTACCGGCTTTCTAAATTGTTTGGAGTCTACCATACTCTTCTATTGGCATTGGAACTAAGCACACACTTGATTAGGGCTCATATTTTGTAAAATGTATCTTTCATACACCACAAATGCGGGCTTCCGCGCAGTCTACACAACCACAAACATGACAAACGCCACAACCAGCATTGTCGACGCCAAGCCACCAAGCTTGGTCGAAGACGAACTACGTGGAACGGCTGACACGGACAAAAGTTTGAGCCGAGACGTGAGCACAATATCGGCCGTCGCCGTTGCTTTCATCTGGTCGGCGATTTGTGCACTCGACGCTGCCGTCGTACCTTGGAGGATGTATGAAATAATGACCGAGCCCTGCGCAAAGCCAAGCAGCGTGGCCAACGACGGATCCATGTTTGTGCCCTTGAAATAGGCGTCAATCCACGCTTGGGCCTTGGCGCGGTCATACGTGGCAAAGTCCTCGTTGATGCGCGCCTCGACCGTCTGTGTGTTTTGTGCCGTTGCGGCACAACACGAGTTGACACAGAACTGGCCAACGTTCGGGCACCGTACGACGGGGTCAGTGACTGAACATTTTGAGGCCACCGCGCACGCTGTGGAGGGCGGGGTAGATTGTGTAACAGGGGCAGGCGGGGTGGGGGGTGGTGGAGTCGGCGCCGCCGTAGGCGGAGTCGGTGGTGGAGGCGTCGGCGGTGGGGTTGGTGGTGGCGGCGTTGGCGGCGTCGGTGGTGCCGTCACCGGTGGCGCCAACGTCTTGCCAGAGACGCCACAAATGTTTGTTGCCGCGTTGCCGGAGAAGCTAGTTGCGCAATTGAACGTTGGTCGTCCCGCACACGTGTAGGAGAAAGTTGGCACCGCCGCACGACAAATAGAGCACGCATTCGTCGTCACTATGCAATTTGAAACACACAGGCTTGTGTAGCTTGTTGTGGCCACGCTGGCACATGGAGGCAACAAGTTCACACACGTGTTCCATATGATCTCATTTCGACATGCCGCCGACGCCGGCGCGCCCAATTGTTGCGCATAGACCGCCAATATGCTGTTGACATTGGACTCGGCGGTGCTTTGGCTTGTGACGAGCGGATCAGGAAATCCAGATGCGACGCCCGCCAAGCATGCCGGGTATGAAACGTATGCACCACACATACTCGCAGCCGATGCGACCGTGCACGAAGACGCACACGTTCCTGTTCCGCTGACCGGCGCGTCGGTACGTTTCTCAAGGCGGGACGTGTTGGCGCTGGGCGCTCCAAACAACCATTCTTGATCTCCAATGCGCACACCAAACGCGCTTACGCGCGCTGCGCCCAACACTGCACACGTGACCAGAAAGAATAATGAGCGCATTTGAGTGCCGGACCAAGTCTGTCGTTGGCTAGGTGGAAGCTTATATCGACACGTTGGTCGGCCACGCAACTATAGCTGACTTTTTAATTTTTCGACCATGGAGCCAATCCGGTTTGGCCACAAAAACAACCACGAGCTCGCGCGCGCCGCCCTGCTCGCCAAGCTGACAAGGCGCGTGACGTTGGCAACGACGCCATCATGCGTTGAATACTATACGATCTACTCGGACGAGGTTGCGAACGCGGTCGTTGCTGAGATGAAGGCGCGCTTGGTGGGTGCCGAGATCGAATCGCTGCCACGCAAAACGCCCGGCCGTGGCCCGGTCGCGATTGTCATTCGGTCGCTTGATTATCCCACCAGTATGGCTGACATTATGACTCGGCAGCGTGCACGCGCCAATTACGACCCGGATCGTGCACCGCTTGAGTTGGGCATGCGTGGAAGCGTTGTGTTGGCCATTGCGATTGTGCTTTTTGTCATGGTGGCTAAATTTGTCATGGACACCAACCATGCCGTGTGATCGACGTTGAGTTCAATAAATTGCATGCCACTATCTCATGCCTCTCCAGGTGTACCGCGGTGCGAGCTTGCCGGCGACACGGAAGACGACGACGTCTTTGTTTCGGGCATTTTTAGCCACGCACACGCTGGGATTATATGTCTATACATTTTTAGCCCCCCACAGTTAATTTAGCCATTTTACAAACACGACGACACCACAAAAAAATGGACGCCAAGGCCCACCTCGAGGCTGCGCTCGCCATGCTCCCAAAGGGAGCCACGATCGAACTCAAGCTCGGAAGCAAGCCAAAGATCACAAAGGAGGGCCAAGTCGTACTGCCAACGCGCGATGCGGTGGCGCCAAAGAAGCGTACATCCGCACAGGTGGCAAGTGACAAGGCCAAGGAGGCTACCAAGAAGGTTGCCGCTACGGCCAAGGAGCACGAGAAGGCGGTTCGAATGCTTGAGCGCACTGCGCAAGCCGCATTGCTGGCAAAGGCAAAGTCGGACCAGCTCACCAACAAGGCCAACGAACTTGCCGCGGCGGACAACGGCGGAGCCGCCGCCAAGAAGCCCGCAAAGCGGGCTCGGCCTCCGGCCGAGGGCGAAAATCGCCCGGCAAAGAAGCCCAAGGCTGTGGTGGCTGCGCCACCACCTCCGCAGGTACCACAGCCACAGCCACACCCCAACGTGCATATGGCCCACCGTTTTCAAGAGCGCGCTCAATTACCAACAAAGCCCCGCCCGCAGACAATGGCGTCGGCGGCAGTCATGCCGTTGGGTTGGAAAAGCTGTCACTGATGGTCCGCGCGAAATACTCGAAGCGATTGTGGCGTGATATCAATATATGGATGTAAGAGTAAATTGTAACTCTAGAGTTGACCCCATTGACGCCAACATGTCGGATGCCCTGCGTCTGTTCAGGCGCCGCCGAGCCGAGCCGCCCACGTTAGATGGTGACAACGCGGCGCCGCACGTACTGTGGCGCGTTTGCATTGTGCAAGCTGCGACAGCGTTTCTTTTATTATGCACGGCACTGGCGCCACCGCTGCGCTATGCGTGGCTGGGCGTGTGGCTAGCGGCGTACGCGTGGAGCAGCTGGGAATCGTTGACCGTGCTGCTCGATCTGTTCGACAAGAGGGCATACGTACGCGAGAATTTGAAGGGCGTCCGAGGGTTGGTGCACGTTGTGGACGTGTGGTTGACGCGCGAGATTGTGGTCGCTAATTTGTTGTTTCTCGTCTTTTTGTTGCCCAGCAACATGGCATACGAGCGATACATCCAAGGTTTGGACGAGTTCAACGGGTGGGCGCTCAAGGACGCGCTGCTGCCGGCGTACGCAAACCTGTTCGCGTTTAGCGTCGACATCTCGGTAACGGGTGCTACCAAGGGATACACTGTGGCGGCGCCACTGCTAGCATACGTGCTCGGCTGGTCGAGCCTTGTAAGGACGCTTAATTTTGTTGTTGTTGTCGTGTTGGGTCTAGCAGCGGCCAACGAGGTGGAGATGGCAGCGGACAATGAAAAATGATGGAGCCCCAGAGCGTGCGCGCGTGCGCGCGTGCGAAAATGCAGCAATTACACAACCAAACACTCTATTGGAAGTGATATTAGCACAAATCATTTCGACAAGACCACTAGTCGAAAATACATTACTTGGATCGAATTATACCCTCTATGGCAGCTACCGCGATCACTAACACGCTCCAGCGCCACCACTCATTCCATGTCCACGCCCAGCCGCTGCGACCTGATCCACGAGGACGGCGAACGCTGTTCGAAGGACGCCATTGTCACCTCCGTCTACGGCAACTATTGTGGCTCCGCATGTGCAAGAGTCAAGTTTCTATACGACTACACGCACAAGGAACGCGCGGCACTACTACTACGCGATGCAGCCCGTCTTGCTGCACAGAACGCGAGGGAAGCCCAAATCGCCATCGTCACAACCGCGCGCGAGCGCGCAGCGCGCGCCAACGAGATCGACTCGATCGACCCAACCACGCGGGAATGCGTCGACGTGGCCATCGCAAAGGAGCATGCAGAGCTCGCCCCAGACGTAGAGCTGGCCGAAGCCGCCGTTCAAGCACGCATCGCGAGCGCCATTGCGAGTGCGCTCGAACGCGAGCGCACGGAGAATGCCCACAGGGACGCCCTACTTGACGCCGCCGACGTGCTCGAACGAGAGCGCGCAGAGCGCGCTCACGAGATCGAGCTACTCGAAGATACCGCCCAAGCACGCGTGGCTGAAGCCGTAGCCAATGCGCTTGAACAGGAGCGTGAAAAATATGCCCGCGAGCTCGCAGAAATCGAAGCGGCCACCCAAGCACGCATCGCGAGCGCCATCGAGTATGCGCTCGAGAGGGAGCGTGCAGAGCGCGCAGAGCTTGCACACGAGAAGGCGTTGCTCGAGATTACTGCTCAAGAACGTATTGCCGAGGCGGTGGCCGAGGCAGTGCAGCGCGAGAACGAAGAGGCCGCTGCGCGGCTGCGCCGGCGCGTTGCGCAGGAGCGCTTGGCGACCGAGCTTGAGGTCGAGGGAGCGCACAAATTAAGTGTGGCAGGGCATGCTGCCGAGGTGTTCTCGGGCATTGGACACGGCATTGCCAGCGTTTTTAAATCCAAGACGGGCAAGAAGCACGTGGCAACGGTAGCACCGCCGTCGGATGGCTGACAAACTTTTGATGTACAATCATTATTGCATTTATAATGCCACCTTCACGCAATGGCCGTTAATTAGGTCGTACTATCAACATTAGCGGCCACAATGCGCGTCATCGCTGCCATTGTCCTTGTGGGACTGGCGCTTGTCGCCAGCACACGAGCCAACCACAATGACAACGACGACGACAACAACAACGGTCGGCCGCGCCGCACCTACATCACGCTCTACAAGAAGGGCGAGTGCGTGGACGACACGGCCACTGGCCACACCCAATTCTACTACATCAACAGCGCACCGTACAGCATTACGGTGTCGATCAACCGCAACGGCAACCGCATGATGCCGGGCGCCTACAACCAAGGCCAGCCCACTGTCTTTCTGCCGGGCCAACACGATGCACACAACGTGACGTTCTCGTGCGAGCCCGGCGTCGTGGGTATTCTCCAATGGATCGTGCCCGAGAACAACGTCGACCATCGCGCCATTGCAACGTGCAGCCAAGTGCCGTGCAAGCCGCTCTGCTGCGATAGCGTCCAGACGATCTTTGCCGGACCCGGCATCGGCGTCGCTTTTAGTGGCCGCAACGCCACCATCACAAACACGGCGCCGCAGAACCCGCTCGACATCTCGTCGATTGTGGCTGGCGCCGGAATCTCGGTCGCCCGTTCGGGTTCGACTGTCACCGTTACGAACTCTGCTCAGGAGAATTCTAACGACGTGGCCAACATTATCGCTGGCGCGGGCGTGAGCGCTTCGCGCTCCGGCAACGATGTCACACTCGCGCTCTCGAACCCGTACGTGGGCGCGTGCGCCGTCGACACGTGCCCGCCATCAAACGAAGACTGCAAGGAGTCAGTGTGCATTCAGCTCAGCCAAACAGAGTACGCATGCGCCGAGTCGGCAGTGGTCGGATGTACGCCCGGCTACGTGACATCTCGTGGCGAAACGGTGCACGTCGACACGCTACCGAACAAGTTCTACGTGGACGCGCCTCGAATGAGCGCTACGGGAGGCTTCCACACTACGATCATGTTGGAGGCTCGCTACCACGTTGTGCGCTCACAAACCACGTACTTGCAAGTATCACGAGCCGCCAACGGCAACCTCCGACTCATTAACACGGCTCCGTCACTGAACGTCTCTGATTTGGCGCCAAAGATCAATTCGTATTACGTGGGTAGTAATCCAACGGCGCCGTACCTAACACCCGCCACGGTGTACGAAGAGGTGTGGTTGTCATACCTTGAGGAAACCAACGAAAACCGATACTTGCGCATGCGCGTGACTTCAGTGGCTGCCGACGGGCGATCGTTCACAACGGCCAGCATTGAACCACACGGCACGGCCACGAGCAGTCTCCCAGCTGGTACTCTACCGACCAACTTCTTTGCATTTACTTCCGACGTAGCAGCTGTCTACGCGCGACTCGAAGTCGTCAGGATCACACCCGTGTTGTTTAGCGCGTCGGTCGGCGGTATGGATAACCAAGGTCGTGCGATTGTGCGTGCAAAACTGACTTCGTCGTTGCAAGGTCCAACCAGTGGCTATCCTCAGCTATTCGTGATGCTAGCCGAACGCAACCCCGTTGACGGCACATTCACATCATTCCTGCCCGTGACGACATCTGGGTCCGTAATATCGACCATCGATCGTCACAATATGGC
>JAYVUH010000047.1:0-11353 GCA_043788115.1 Burkholderiales bacterium | reverse complement strand
GCAACAAACCCCAGCCTTCCCACTTCGCCGAAAGTTCGTGCGTACCCTTGATGACGTTGGCGAACGCTTCGTTCTTCTTGTAGTTGCGCGTGCCGTCGTCTTCGTTGACCGAACGCGATGTACCGCCGTTGGCGAGGCCGATCAAGTCCTTGGACGGGTCTTGTGTACGAATCGAAAGACCGTAGGAGAACGTTGAATCGAAGCTACCGGTCAGGCCGTTGTCGTACTTGAATTGTTCAGCACTGGCGGCACTGGCGAGCACCAGTCCAACAGCAACAGCGGACAATTTAAGCGTAGGTGCAATGGAGCGAACGCTGATGCGCTTTGACTGAGACATAGTCATCTCTACTTCTCCTCGGAATACGTTAATTGAAATTTTTTATGCGGGGATCGACATATATTTTCATGCTAAAAATCGGCACCAAAAACAACCCCAACAGATTTCGACGGACTTTACCGGAAAAGCCTACAACACGTGTTGTTTTCCAGCACGAATGTGCATGAAATCTCATGCGGCACTGCACAAATTGACTGGCGAGTCAGCAATCCGTTTTCTCGCGTTTATCGACGACCGCTAAACAACTACTTTGTGCGCCGCAACAATCGATCGCCTAGTTGTCCAGCCGACTACCGCTACAGCGCCTCGAACAGCCCTGCCGCACCCATACCGGTTCCGATGCACATCGTCACCATGCCCCATTTTTGCTTGGTACGTCGCATGCCGTGAACCAGCGTCGCCGTACGCAACGCGCCGGTGGCACCGAGCGGATGGCCAAGCGCGATCGCACCGCCCAGCGGATTCACCTTCTCAGGATTGAGTCCGAGATCCTTGATCACGGCCAGCGCCTGCGCGGCAAAGGCTTCGTTTAATTCGATCCAGCCCAAGTCGTCCTGATGCACACCTGCCTGCTTCAACACCTTTGGAATCGCCTTGATCGGGCCGATCCCCATGATCTCTGGTGGCACACCGGCAACCGCGAAGGAATGAAACTTCGCTAGTGGCGTAATGTTGTATTTTTTCAGCGCGCGCTCAGACATCAGAATCACGGCACCGGCACCGTCCGACATTTGCGACGAATTACCGGCCGTCACGCTGCCGCGCGCGGCGAACACGGTCTTGAGTTTCGCCAGTGACTCCATCGACGAATCGGGACGCGGCCCCTCATCGTTTTCGGCGAGCTTCTTCTTGTGTTTGATCGCACCGCTCGCCAAGTCAGGGGACGCGGTATCGATTTCGTAGGGTGCAATTTCTTCACGGAATAAACCGTCGGCGATCGCCTTCGACGCTTTCTGGTGCGATGCCACCGCGAACTGATCTTGCTCTTCGCGAGTCACTTTCCATTGGTTGGCGACGTTTTCAGCGGTGATGCCCATACCGTAGGCGATGCCAACGTGTTCGTTGTGAGCGAACACGTTTTGGTTGAGCGCGATTTTGTTTCCCATCATCGGCACCATCGACATGCTCTCGGTGCCTGCAGCGATCACGATGTCATCGTCACCGGTACGAATGCGATCCGCCGCCATGCTAACCGCCTGCACGCCTGACGCGCAGAAGCGATTGATGGTCACCGCCGGCACGCTATCGGGAAGCCCCGCCAGCAGTACGCCGATGCGCGCTACGTTCATGCCCTGTTCACCTTCCGGCATGGCGCAGCCGACGATCACGTCGCCGATGTCATGGGCATCAAGCCCCGGCACTTTCGCGATCGCAGCACGCAGCACGTGCGCGAGCATGTCGTCGGGACGGATATTTTTGAACATACCGCGGGGGGCTTTACCGACCGGGGTGCGGACAGCGGCAACGATGTAGGCGTCTTGGATTTGTTTCATGTTGGTTCTCCTAAAAATACGTCATCCCCGCGAAGGCAGGGATCCAATTAATTTCACAAAAGGTATCTTTCGCGTGCCTACAAAGAGCGAGCCCGCAAGGGAGTGATTGCGCTGAACGACGCCGACCGCACGGGAATAGGTCCCGTTGCGAGTCGCCGAGCAGCGCAGTGAGTGAAGGGGCCGTCGGCGAGGACTGTCTGAGCGCGCAGCGCGAGTTCCGCAGCCGCCTTCGCGAGCGAGCAGCACAGGGCAGCCCGAAGGGCCGACGAGCCCGGGTCGCCTTTTCTTTGGTTACTTTCTTTTGGCGAAGCAAAAGAAAGTAACTTGCTGCCGGGCAACCCCCGGCTCAACCTTTCGCAAAAAGCGACGGTTGACTTCCGCGCAGAAACTTCGATTCCGGCGCAGTTACCAGCACGAGCCGGAATGACAGTTTTTAAAAGGTGTGCCAAAAGTGGGAGCATCAATTTCTCAGTGGTTTCCCATTTTTCAACATAAACGCAATCCGTTCCTGCGTCTTCGGCATCTTCGCCAACGCGACAAAGTGCTTACGCTCCAAGTCAAGCATCCACTTTTCATCAACCAACGAGCCCGGCTCGATCATCCCGCCGCACAATACCTCGGCGATACGCGATGAAACTTCGTAATCGTGCTCGGAAATGAAGCCGCCCTCCTTCATGTTGATGAGCATCATCTTCATGGTTGCCACACCGGTGTACCCCGCCACTGGGAATGGTGCGGCCGGCAACGCCGGCCGCCAGCCACCCTCGGCCATGGCGCGTGCTTCGGTAAGCGCAACGTAAAGCAGCTCGTCTTTATTGAACACAATGCGATCAGACTCACGCAGATAGCCCATTTCTTTGGCGTGCTCGCCGCTCTTCGAGACTTCGCCCATGGCAATGCGCGTGAAGGCTTTTTGCAGCATCGGCATCGGGTCACCTACATGAGCGCCACCGCTGTTGCCAACCCCGGCTGCGTGGGCGGCGCGCATCGCGAGTTCTTTGCAACCGGCACCAGCAGGCAGGAGACCAACACCCGCTTCGACCAAGCCTAGATAACTTTCTATAGAGGCCACGACCTTGTTCGAGTGCATCACGAATTCGCAACCGCCACCGAGCGCCATGCCATCAACTGCGGACACCACCGGCACCATCGAATGCTTGATGCGCATCGACGTCGCTTGAAACTTGGCGACCATCGCTTCGAATTCGTCGTACTTTTGCGCTTGCAGACCTTCGAGCGCTTTGACGAGATTGGCGCCGACGGCATACGGCGCTTCATGCCAGATGACGACGGCTCTGAAATCGGCTTCCGCATGGTCCAATGCCTGTAGCAAGCCGTCGAGCACCTCCTCGCCAAGCGAATGCATCTTCGACTTAAACGAGACGATGGCCACATCCTCATAGCCTTTGGTGGTCCACATGCGGACGCCGTCGGTGTCGAGAATCGTTGTGCCCTTATCGGCTTTTTCTCCCAGCAAAAGCTCGGTAAAAATCTGACGCTTATAGACAGGCAGTGCTGAACGTGCGACAACCGACTTCGACGAGGCCGAGTACGAACCCGCTTCCGAATGCACACCGACACGGCCCGCTTCCATCACCCACGCTGGCAGCGGCACCTTAGCCATGGCTTTGCCGGCGGCGATGTCCTCGGCGATCCAGCTCGCAATCTGCTGCCAGCCGGCCGCCTGCCAAGTTTCGAACGGCCCCAGCTTGTAGCCGAAGCCCCAGCGAATCGCAAAATCGATATCGCGTGCGGAGTGCGCGATATCGGATAACTGCACCGCGCAGTAGTGCCAAAGATCGCGGAAGATCGACCACAAAAATTGCGCCTGAGGATTGGCCGATGCACGCAACGCGGCAATTTGTTCAGCCGGATTTTTGATCTTGAGCATCGCCGCGACTTCATCGTCGATCTTGCCGGTCGATGGGCGATAGTCTTGCGCGGCAAGGTCGAGCACCAGAATGTCTTTACCCTTCTTGGTATAAATGCCCGCCTTGGTTTTCTGACCGAGCGCGCCTTTGGCGATCAATGCCTGCAACCACGTCGGGCTTTGGTAGTACTTGTGCCACGGATCGTTGGGCAAGGTATCGGCCAGCGTCTTGATGGTCAGCGACATGGTGTCAAGACCGACCACGTCTGACGTGCGGTAGGTCGCGGACTTGGCGCGGCCGATTGCGGGACCGGTGAGCGCATCGACTACATCGAAGGGCAGATTGAATTGCGCGGTATGGTGCATCGTTGCCGCGATCGAAAACACGCCGATGCGGTTGGCGACGAAGTTGGGTGTGTCTTTGGCCCGCACCACACCTTTTCCAACGGTGCTCGTCAAAAATGTTTCGAGCTGGTCAATGATCGACGGTACTGTGGCGACCGTGGGGATCAACTCCACCAGTTTCATGTAGCGCGGCGGGTTGAAAAAGTGAATGCCGCAGAACCGATGGCGCAGCGCCTCCGGAAACACCTTGCTCAATTCTGTGATCGACAGGCCCGACGTATTCGACGCGAAAATCGTTTTCTCGGATATGAACGGCGCGACTTTTTCGTACAGCGCTTTCTTCCAGTCCATGCGCTCGGAAATTGCTTCGATGATGAGGTCGCAGCCGCGCAGCTGTTCCAGATGTTCGTCGTAGTTTGCCTGCACGATTTGCGCGGCTTTGCCCTTCACCGCGAACGGGTCGGGCGAGAGTTTCATCATGCCCTCTATCGCCTTCGTGACCACGCCGTTCTTCGGTCCCTCCTTCGCGGGCAGATCGAACAGGATGGTATGCACGTTGGCGTTGGTCAGGTGGGCCGCAATTTGCGCACCCATGACACCGGCACCGAGAACGGCGACTTTACGAATATGGAAATTACTCAAATCAGACTCCTGCTAATCAATAATCAAAACTCATTGTGGGACGCGCCTTTTCAGCAAAAAATGCCTGAAAACGCCCGCCAATAAAGGACTTTCAGATTTTTACCAACGGTCTCGGATTGCCGTCGTCGTCGATCGCCACGTAGGTCAGCTGCGCCTCCGTCACCTTCACCACTTCACTACCAAACCGATGGCGTTGTGCATACACTTCCACGTCAATGGTGATCGACGTGCGGCCGGCTTTCACCACGTTGGCATAAAAGCTCACGAGGTCTCCAACAAACACCGGCTCTTTGAACACGAACGAGTTGACCGCGACCGTCGCCACCTTACCCATGGCGCGCTCTGAGGCCGGCACGCTGCCCGCCAAGTCAACTTGCGCCATTACCCATCCGCCGAAGATCGTGCCATTGGCGTTGGTATCGGCGGGCATCGGGATGAGTCGGATGGTCGGTTGCTTATCCGTCGGCAGCACAACCACGTTGGCTATTCGCATATGGGCTTTCTCTTCGATTCGTATGGCATACAGCTAAACTGTGTGGCCGCGATACATCGCCTCGATAGCAGCAGCGTATCGGTTGACGATAACGTTGCGCTTCAACTTCAGCGTAGGCGTCATCAAACCATTGTCGATCGTCCACTTCTCCTTGACCACACTGACCTTGCGCACCTGCGCGTAGCCCGGAAAACCCTTGATGCACCGCGCTATTCGCTGCACCAGAAACTTCTCTGCCTTGCCGTCGCCTTCGAGTGCCGGGTCCACTTGCGCCTCGGCGGCGACTTTCGTCCATTGTTCGTCGTTCAGCACCGCGATGGCTGACAAATAGGGTTTGGCTTCGCCATAGACCAGCACCTGTTCAAACACGGGATCGAGTTGAATCGCCAACTCCATGTCACTCGGCGGCACCTTCTCACCGTTGCCCATGACGATAATATCTTTCAAGCGCCCGGTGATGGTCACATAGCCGTGCTCGTCGATGTGGACTTGGTCGCCAGTACTCAACCATCCGTCGTCCGACAACACGGCGCGTGTCGCCTCGGGGTTGTTCCAGTAGCCGAGCATGATGTTGGGCCCGCGCGCCAGCAACTCGCCATTTTCACCAACGCGCAGCTCAACACCGGGGACGGCCGGCCCGATACTGTGCGGGTTATTTTTCTCAACCAGATTTACCGTTAACAGCGGCGACGCCTCGGACAGTCCGTAGCCCTGGCATATGGGCAGCCCCAAGCCGATGAACACCTTGGCGACTGACGGCGACAGGGCCGCTCCGCCGGAAATGGCGAACTTCAATTTCCCGCCCAATCGCTCAAGGAGCTTTCGTGCCACTAATCGTTCGAGCAGCGGCCACAGCAAGTGTTGCGGTCTCCATTGCCCGCGGCCGTGCTCGTACTCAAACTTTGACCAACCCGTCTCGACGGCAAACTCGAACAACTTGCGTCGCAGCGGCGAGGCCTTTTTTAATTGCTCATTGATGGCCGCGTAAAAGCGTTCGTAAATCCGCGGCACTGAGAAAATAATGGTCGGCTGAACAAGTCGAAAGTCTTCGGCGAGTTGCGGAATCGACCGCGCAAACACAATCGAGGCACCAGAAACGACGTTGAGATAGTAATCACAGGTGCGCTCGAACATGTGCGACAGCGGGAGAAACGAGAGGAACACGTCGTCCGGGTACACGTCGTATACGGCAAGTCCAGACTGCACATTCGACAACATATTGCGGTGCGACAGCATCACGCCCTTTGGCTTTCCAGTGGTCCCGCTGGTGTACACAATGGTCGCAAGGTCGGCACCTTTGGTTGGCGGACGGTCGTAGCTACCGGGCTGGGCGGGCAGCCAGTTTGCCAGGGAAGCGAGCCTCGGTTCGCTTTCATCCACCACCGGCCTGACGGTGACGATGCGCTTTAGCGAGGTAAGCTGATCACGCACGGTCTTCAAGCGCTTCCAATGCTCCTCGCCGTCAATGACGATCACCTTCACATCCGCATCGTTGAGAATGTAGGCGACGTTTTCCGGGCGGTCATCGACGAACAGGGGCACCGGCACCATGCCGTGGGCGTGGGCCGCTTGATCAAACAACACCCAGTTCGCGCTGTTCTTCATCATGATGGCGATGCGTTCACCCGTTTGCAGGCCGTCCCGACGCAGTCCTTCTCTCGCACGCCCAACCAGTTCGCCAATTTCGCGCCACGTCACCCCCGACCATTCTTTGCGGGCGGCATCGTACTCTCGATACGCGGGGGCGTTGGGCGACGTGCGGCAGCGCAGCGAAAACACGTCGGCAATGCTCGCATCGTCCTCGAACATCAGGTAACGCGTGCCGCGGCGGTTCTGCAAGATTGACTGCTGGGCTGTTGTCATTGCTAACCGGGCTCCTCGCAACGCGGATGAGTTTGCTGCGCTCGACGCCGTCTACTTTTAGACGGTTTCCATTCGGGTCAGGCGTGGGAAATTATACGTGCCGCAAGGTCTCTAAGTCCCTGTCGTCACTAGGTTTTCCAACCTCTTAGGACTGACCCACATGACCACGTCCGCGTGGCAAACGACGTGCCCGTGCATGTCTTTGACGTCCGCGCTGACGATGACCTCACGCGCCGGCCCATCGGCGATGTCTGGAGCGGTGCAGCTGACCTCGACATCGGTTTCGGCCTTTTTCAGGTACTGGACATTCATGCCTTTCGGCAGCCAACGCATGTTGCGTGAAAGACTGGCTTCCATCATGGTCCCGGCGCCGATCTCGGCAAGATTGCATAGCGCGATCGCATGAATAGTCTGGATGTGGTTATGCACAGCGCGACGCTTCTTCATTGACACGCGCGAAAATCCCGCACGCAACTCTTCAAATCGTGGCTTGATGGTGCCGAAGTACGGCGCCTTCCAGCAGATGATTCGCGAAAAAATCGCCTTGCCGAATGGTTTGGTGGCTAACGCACTCCACAACGACAGAACTCGGTTGTCGGTAGCCATTGGTTGGTCCGTTGTCTGGTTGTGGCGCTAGATGGCAGACCAGCCGGCATCGGGTGCGAAGCGCGCGCCGTGCTTGTCTTCGAGCGCCTTCATCTCGCTGAGTAACGCTTCTTTTCCGGCGCTACGCAGATAGTTGACGGGGCCACCACGGTGCGGTGCGAACCCGGTGCCGAAGATGACACCGGCGTCACACAAGTCTGCGTCGAGCACGATGCCTTCACGCACGCAGGCCACCGCCTCATTGACGGCCGGCAGGGTCATGCGCATCCACAACGGTGCCAAATCGACTGTGCCGGAGCCGTTGGACTTCTGCGGACGCCCATCAACCCACTTGTAGAATCCTTCGCCACTCTTTTTGCCGAGCTTTTTGGCGGCGACCAGCGTCTGAATTTTCTGCGGCTGCGGATTGCCCGGTTTGTGCAACTCGGTACCCACCGCCAAGCCGACGTCGAGTCCGACGGTATCAGCCAAGTCAATCGGTCCCATCGGCATACCAAACTCTTTGGCTGCCGCATCGATCGTCTCAGCGGGAATGCCTTCTTCCAACATGATCTGCGCTTCGGTCATATAGGGCGTAAGAATTCGATTGACGAGAAAGCCCGGCGCGGATTTCACCGGCAGCGGCAACTTGTCGAGTTTCTTGACGAACGATTGCGCTGCCTTCATCACGTCGGGCGAAGTCTGTGGTCCTTCGACGATTTCGACCAGCATCATCATCGCGACCGGGTTAAAGAAGTGAATGCCAACGAGACGCTCCGGTCGCGCCAAACCGATGGACAGTTCCTGTAGCGGAATCGACGAGGTATTGGTCGCCAACAGTGCGCCGGGCTTTAGGCGTGGTTCGATTGACGCGTACAAATTTTTCTTAATACTAGCGTTCTCGACGATGGCCTCGATCACCAAATCGCAATGCGCGATGCCGTCACCCTTTACATCAGGAATCAGACGGTCCATTGCCGCCTGAACCAGATGCGGCTCTTTGAGTTTCTTCTTGTAGAGCAGCGCCGCGCGCGTGATCGCCGGCGCAATACGCGCATGATCAAGATCCTGCAGCGTTACGTTGAACCCCTTGAAGGCGCACCATGCGGCAATGTCGCCCCCCATCACACCCGCACCGATGACGTGCACATGCTTGATATCAGAGAGGCCGGCGCCGAGCGCCTTCAGACGATCTTGCAGCTTGAAAATACGGATGAGGTTGCGCGCGGTCGGATGTTCGAACAGCTTTTGCATCGAGCTGTCGGCGTCGACCGGTACGTTGCGCGGGTCGCCACCGTATTTCTCCCATAAGTCGATGATGGCGTAGGGGGCGGGGTAGTGATTACGGCGTGCTTTCTTCGCCACCTGCTTGCGCGACGCACTTGCGACAAAGCCACGGATGACCGGCCAGTTGGTGATGGCGTCCTTGAACACGGGTTGATGCGGCGCGGGCGGCTTCATCAATAACATCATCGCGGCGTTGGCAAAGTGCCGACGCGGCGTGACGACGTCGACCAGCCCCATGCGCTTGGCGGTCTTTCCGTTGACCGCGCGACCGGTCAGCATCAGCCCCAACGCTTGACCAGCTCCGATCAAACGAGGCATGCGCATCGCGCCACCCCAGCCTGGGACGATGCCGATCATCACCTCTGGCAAGGCCATTTTGGTTTTGGGGCCGTCGTCGGCGATGCGGTAACGGCACGCCAGCGCCAACTCGGTACCGCCGCCCATGCAAAAACCATGAATCATCGCCACCGTCGGAAACGGCAGCGCTTCGACCTGATCGAACACATCGAGGCCCAGCTTGGTCATTGCGCCTGCCTCTTGGACGGTCGTGAAGCCGGTGAATTCGTCGATATCTGCGCCGGCGGCGAAGCCATTGTCCTTGGCAGACTGGACGGCGAGGCCCTTTACCGGGTTGGCGCACAGTTGGGTGCAGACCTCGCCGAGTTCGCGCAGCGCTTCTGAGGAGAACGTATTGGTTGAATCCAGCGTGCCGTCCGGCTTGGCGCGGTCAAACGTCAGGAACCCTAGATTGTTGGTATCGACGTCGAGACGCCAGTGTTTCCAGTTTTGCATGACCTGCTCCGAAAGTGCGCGTTGCTATCTTGTAATGAAACGGCAAACCCCATCACTGGCGGGCATTACCGGACATTTATGGCCGGAAACGCCCGCCAATAAACGAGTTTGTCCTTTTGGTCCTAGGCTCCGTCTACGGCCGATCGAGCAGCATTGCGCCACCCTGCCCGCCACCGATGCACAGACTCGCAGCCGCCAGCTTGCCACCGGTGCGTTCGAGGGTCTTGAGCGCATGCAACACGACGCGCGCGCCGGACGCACCGATCGGATGTCCCACCGCGATAGCACCACCATCGACGTTGAACTTGGCGCGATCCATCGCGCCGAATGCTTTGTCGAGGCCGAGTTTTTCTTTGCAGTAGGCATCTGATTCCCAAGCGGCCAAACAGCCGAGTGCTTGTGCTGCGAACGCTTCGTTTATCTCTAAACAATCGAGATCTCGAAGCCCGAGGCCGTTGCGCGTGAGCATCGGCGTAATCGCGTGCACGGGGCCCAAGCCCATCTCGGCAGGATCAAGCCCGCTCCACTGTGAATCAATGATGGCGCCGAGCGGCTGCAGACCAAGCGTTGCGACGGCGTCTTCTGATGCCAAGATGAGCATCGCCGCACCGTCGGTCACCTGCGAAGAGTTACCCGCCGTAACACTGCCATACGTTTTATCGAACACCGGTCGTAATTTGGCCAGGCGCTCCGGCGTTGAGTCAGTACGAACGCCATCGTCTTCTGCGTAGACATTGCCCTTCGCATCGATCAGCGGCTCGATTTCCGAAAAATGCCCCGCCGCACGACCCGCGATCACACGCTGGTGTGACTCGGCCGCAAACGCATCCATCATCTGTCTTGTGATGCCGAATCGCTTGGCAACAATTTCGGCCGTCTGCCCCATCGAAAGCCTCACGATCGGATCAGTCAGCCCCTTCAAAATGGCGATCACCGGCGCGAGATAACTCAGACGAAACTGTGTAGCCACACCAGCACGTTGGCCGAACGACTTTGCGCCGTACCAATCGGCCAGCCAGTTGACCATCGCCGGGCCAAACAGCAGCGGCGCATGGCTCATCGCGTCAGTACCCCCCGCCAGCACCAAATGTGACTTGCCGGCGAGAATGTTGACGTAGGCCGAATCGAGCGCCTGCATGCCTGACGCGCAGTTTCGCATTACCGTCCACGCCGGCACCTTCTCACCGCATCCCACCCGCAGCGAGACGACGCGTCCGATGTTTGCTTCGTCTGCCGAAGGCATTGCAGCACCGACGATCACTTCGTCGAACGCTGTCGGTGCGAACTTCTGCCGCGCCAGCAACGCACGCGCGCAACCGACCGCAAGGTCTCCCCCGGAGAACGGTCCCGGCTTACTCTTGGCTTTCAAAAACGGCGTGCGAGCGCCGTCTACGACATAGACTTTTTTCATTCGATGGTCCTTACTCAGCAGCTTGAGCGTAGTCGGCAGACCTCGACGTCGACTCGACGACGGCAAGCCCGAAATTCTTGTCGAAATCATCGACGCGAATCACTTCTTTGGTGAGCACGCGCGCGCGTTTCCAAAGCGCGAGTTCGGTATCCGTGATCACAGAGAGCGACTTGGCTTCTTCGAACATGGCATCCTGCTGCTTGGCGGCGAGGCGTCCGGCTTTCTGCGCCACGCG